>JAGLBH010000011.1:1702-22203 GCA_018260285.1 Arthrobacter sp.
ATGAAGACCCAGGCCCTCGTCAGCTTCCCGGAGGCCCGCGCATGAGCCGCTCCTACGCCGCACAGACCCTTGCCGACCTGACCACCCTCGGGATCGGCGGTCCCGCTCACCGGCTGCTCACGGCGGACTCCGAGCGCTCCGTCATCGAGTCGGTCACCGCGGCGGACGACGCCGGAGAGCCGCTGCTCGTGCTGGGCGGCGGGTCCAACGTCGTCATCTCGGACGAGGGCTTTGCGGGGACGGTGGTTCACATCGCCTCCCAGGGCATCGAGATCCCGAACCCGGACGACACGTGCGGGGGAGTGCTCGTGACCGTCCAGGCGGGCCATGAGTGGGACGCCTTCGTCCAGGCGACCGTGGAGGCGGGCCTCAAGGGCCTGGAGACCCTCTCGGGCATTCCCGGGTCCGCCGGGGCCACGCCGGTCCAGAACGTGGGAGCCTACGGGGCTGAGGTGGCCTCGTTCATCCACTCCGTGCGCACGTGGGACCGCGAGACGCGGGCCGTCAAGACGTTCGCCCCCTCCGAGCTGGCCTTCGGCTACAGGGACTCTCTCCTCAAGCAGAGCACCGTCAACGGGAGCCCCCGCTATGTGGTGCTCTCCGTGACGTTCCAGCTGCTCCGCGGCGTGGAGGCGGGGGAGCTGCGCTACGCCGAGCTGGCCCGCGTCATGCGGGAGCGCTTCGGCGAGCGGCCCACCACGGCCCAGGTGCGCGAGGCCGTCCTGGGCCTGCGCGCGGGCAAGGGCATGGTCCTGGACCCGGCCGACCGGGACACCTATTCCACGGGCTCCTTCTTCACGAACCCGATCGTCCCCGAGGAGTTCGCGGCAGGCCTGCCCGACGACGCCCCGCGCTACCCCGCAGGGGAGGGGCTCGTGAAGCTCTCCGCAGCCTGGCTCATCGACCGCGCCGGCTTCTCGAAGGGCTATGGCCTCGAGGCCGGGCGGGACGTGGCGGGCGGCCGCGCGTCGCTCTCCACGAAGCACACCCTGGCGATCACAAACCGCGGAGGGGCGGGCAGCGACGACATCGTGGCGATTGCCCGCGCTGTGCGGGACGGGGTCGAGCGGGCCTTCGGCGTCGTCCTCCACAATGAGCCCGTGCTCGTCAACGTGGAGATCTAGCGGCTAGAGCGTTCCGATCGCGATCTTGAGCATGCGGCGCAGCGGCTCGGCGGCGCCCCAGAGGAGCTGATCGCCCACGGTGAAGGCGGAGATGTACTCAGAGCCCATCTCCAGCTTCCGCACGCGGCCCACGGGGATGTCCAGCGAGCCCGTGACGGCCACGGGGGTGAGCTGGGCCATCGTGGCCTCCTTGGTGTTGGGCACGAAGAAGCCCCACTCGTTGTCCTCGTCGATGATCTGCTCGATCTCGTCGAGCGGCACGTCCTTCGTGAGCTTGAGGGTGAGCGCCTGGGAGTGGCTGCGCATGGCGCCGATCCGCACGCAGAGCCCGTCGAGCGCCACCTGGTCTGCCCCGGAGAGGCCGAGGATCTTGTTCGTCTCCACGCCGGCCTTCCACTCTTCCTTGGACTGGCCGGTGCCGAGGTCCGCGTCAATCCACGGGATGACGGAGCCCGCCAGGGGCACCCCGAACTGGGAGGAGTCGAGCTCTGCGGAGCGCTGAGCGGCCAGGACCTGGCGGTCGATCTCGAGGATGGCCGCGGCCGGGTTCTCCAGCTGGCTCGCCACTGCGGCGTTGAGGGTGCCGAACTGGGTGAGGAGCTCGCGCATGTGCCGCGCGCCGCCGCCGGAGGCCGCCTGGTACGTCATCGACGTGCCCCACTCGACGAGGCCCTGCTTGAAGAGCCCGCCGAGGCCCATGAGCATGCAGGAGACCGTGCAGTTGCCGCCGATGAAGTCCTTGACCCCGCGGGCGAGCGCGGCGTCGATCACGGGACGGTTGACCGGGTCCAGCACGATCACGGAGTCCTGCTCCATGCGCAGAGTCGAGGCCGCGTCGATCCACAGCCCGCTCCACCCTGCGCCGCGCAGCCTCGGGTAGACCTCGGACGTGTAGTCCCCGCCCTGGGCGGTGACGATGATCGGCAGCTTCTTGAGCGCCTCCACGTCGTACGCGTCCTGGAGCGCCGGGGCGCCCTCTGCGAAGGCGGGGGCCGCACCGCCCGCGTTCGAGGTGGAGAAGAACACCGGGCTGATGTCCCGGAAGTCGCCCTCGTCCTGCATCCTCTGCATGAGGACGCTTCCCACCATGCCGCGCCAGCCAACAAATCCCACAGAATACGTCATGGAACCACTCTAAGCCGGGCGGCGTCGCTCCTCGAAACGGTAGCGGACGCCTGTCCGCGATGTGTGCCACGCGGTCTCGCCGGGGCCCTGTTCGGGGCTGCTCCACGCCGTCGCCCACGAGGGGTCCAGGGCGGGCGCGTGCGTGTCGCCGTCGATCTCGAGATCCAGGCGGGTGATCACCGCGCGGTCGACGACGCCGGAGCGCAGCCCCTCCGCATACACCTGCCCGCCGCCGGCCAGCCAGACGAGATCGCCCCCGGGGGACTGGGCGGCAGCGCGGAGGGCGCTCTCGAGGTCCGGGCAGACGAGCGCCCCCTCGGCCAGGAAGCCCGCCTGCCGGGTGATGACGATGTTCGTGCGGCCCGCGAAGGGGCGGTAGGCCGAGGGGATGGACTCCCACGTGCGGCGGCCCATGATGACGGGATGCCCCATCGTCTGCTCCACGAAGAAGGCCATGTCCTCCGGCACGTGCCACGGCATGGTCCCGCCGCGGCCGATGACGCCGCCGTGCGCCTGGGCCCAGATGGCCGCGACCTCGGGGGCCTCGGAGCCCGTCATACCGCCACCTGCCCGGCGATGTGCGGGTGGTGCTCGTACCCCTGCACCTCGAAGTCCTCGTAGGCGTAGTCGAAGATCGTCTCGGGGCGCCGCGTGATCTTCAGCTGCGGGGAGGGGAAGGGCGTGCGGGAGAGCTGCAGCTCCACCTGCTCCCGGTGGTTGTCGTAGATGTGGCAGTCCCCGCCGGTCCAGACGAGGTCCCCCGGCTGGAGGCCTGTCTGCTGCGCCACCATGTGGGTCAGCAGGGCGTAGGAGGCGATGTTGAACGGGACCCCGAGGAACATGTCCGCGCTGCGCTGGTAGATCTGGCAGGAGAGGCGGCCGTCCGCCACGTAGAACTGGAAGAAGGCGTGGCACGGGGGCAGAGCCATCTCGGGGATCTGCGCCACGTTCCAGGCCGAGACGATGAGCCTGCGGGAGTCGGGGTTCGTCCTGATCTGCTCCACCACCTGGGCGATCTGGTCCACGCTCTCCCCGTCCCCGACGGGCCACGAGCGCCACTGCACTCCGTAGACGGGGCCGAGCTCGCCGTCGTCGTCCGCCCACTCGTTCCAGATGCGCACGCCCTGCTCCTGGAGCCAGGAGACGTTGGACTCGCCGCGGAGGAACCAGAGCAGCTCGAGCGCCACCGACTTGAAGTGCACGCGCTTGGTGGTGATGAGGGGGAAGCCCTGCCCGAGGTCGTAGCGGAGCTGGGCCCCGAAGAGGCTCGTGGTGCCGGTGCCCGTGCGGTCGGACTTGTGGGTGCCCGTCTCGAGCACGTGGCGCAGCAGGTCCTCGTAGGGGGCGGACTGGGAGGTGAACTCGCTCATGGCTGGTCCTTCTCGGCAGGAGTGGAGAGCGCGGGGCGCAGGATGCGCTGGGCGCGGAAGTGGTTGGCGACGAGCCCGACGGCGAGGGCCATGTACACCAGGCCCAGCCACGCGCTGAACGTCGTGGGGCGCAGCCAGCCGAGGACGGCGATATTGGAGCACATCACCGTCAGGAGGAGGGCCACCCGCGCGGGCAGCGGGGCGAGGATGTCAGCGGCTCTCGGCGCCCACCGGGTGAGCCCGAGTGCCCCTGCCCACACGGCGAGCCCCGCGAGCGGGTAGGCGTAGTACGCCAGGGAGTCGCGCCGGATGTACACGCCCTCGCCGGAGAGGGCCAGCCACTCCGCGGGCATGGGGTCCTGGACGAAGGGGCGCATGCACACCCCGAAGACGAGCGTGCCGCAGGCGACGACGCCGGCCCCCCACAGCCAGCGCCGTGAGGACCGCTGCCGCTGCTGCGGGCTCAACAGCATGGGCGTCTCTCTCAATCGTCGAAGGGCTCGTGGATCTCGAAGGCCAGCACGCGGCCCGGGCGAGAGATCGGCTGATGGCAGACGAGCACGGCGCCGGGCCGCAGGTAGGGGTCCTCTGAGGGGAGGGCGCCTGCGGCGTCGTTGAGCGCGGCGGAGCGGAGCACGTCGAGGACGATCGGCATGACGGGCCGGTGGCCGCAGTAGACGGTCACGCGAGAGGCGGTGAGCAGCTTGCCGAACTTGGCGGCTGTCTTCTGGGGGTTGCTCTTCGCAGCCCGCTCCGTGAAGGAGTCCACCATCTTGACCCGGGGGCTCGTCGCCTTGATGTAGGGCTGCATGGTCTGGACGCAGCGCACCCACGGGCTGGTCACCACGCGCTGGGGCTCCCAGCAGGCGATGAGGTCCCGCAGGGCCTTGGCCTGGCGGAAGCCCGAGGGGGCCAGAGGGCGCTCGCCCTCGGGCTTGGTCCACTGCGATCGCGGCTTGGCCTTGGCGTGCCGGGTGATGACGAGGGGCATGGTCTGCAGGAGCCCCTGCTTGTAGGCCGCCTCCAGGTAGTCCAGCGGAGGAATGTCAGAGGGGTTCGTCAGGGCCCGGCGCGCCTCGTCGGGCGTCATCCAGGCGACCTTGTCCACTTCGCCGTGATCAGGCTTGGGCCGCTGGTCCGAGGCCTGGACCGCCCAGTAGTAGACGGACTTGGGCCCGGCGGAGACGGAGTAGTGGATCGAGGGCAGGGGCAGCCCCAGCCGCGCCGAGATCCCCACCTCTTCGCGGATCTCCCGGACAGCGCACTGGGGGAGGGTCTCTCCCTGGTCGAGCTTGCCCTTGGGCCAGGACCAGTCGTCATAGCGGGGGCGGTGGATGACGAGGACGCGCAGCCCGCCGTCGGACACCTTCCAGAGGATCCCGCCGGCTGCCAGAACGCGGTCGCTCGCGGAGCGGACGTGCACGGTGAGCGTCTGGGGGAAGACGGCGGCGGCTGCGCCGGTCTTGGGGTTGATCACGCTAGTTCTTTCCGTTCTTCGCGCGGGCCAGGAGCCACTCCTGGATGTCCTCGAGCGGGTTGCCCTCGGCGTCCCGGGAGTGGCGCTCCCACGCCCCGGACTGCGTGAGGTGCCAGCTGGCCGTCGTCTCCGCGAGGTAGCGGTCCAGGAGGGAGAGGATCTCCTTGACCTGGCGCTGGTCCCTGAGCTCCACGAGGGCCTCGACCCGGCGGTCGAGGTTGCGGTGCATCATGTCCGCCGAGCCGATGTACACGCTCGTCTGGCCCCCGTTCGCGAAGACGAACACGCGGGAGTGCTCCAGGAAGCGCCCCAGGATGCTGCGGACGCGGATGTTCTCGCTGAGGCCGGGGATGCCGGGGCGCAGGGCGCAGATGCCGCGCACCACCACGTCCACCTGGACCCCCGCCTGGGAGGCCCGGTAGAGCGCGTCTATGACGGCCTCGTCCACCATGGAGTTGACCTTGATGATCACGCGGGCGGGCTTGCCGACGGCGGCGTTCGCGATCTCTCGCTCGATCCGCTCGATGAGGCCCGAGCGCAGGGCGCGCGGAGCCACGAGGAGCCGCTTGAACGTGGACTTCGGGGCGTACCCGGAGAGCTGGTTGAAGAGGCGCGAGACGTCCTCGCCCACCTCAGGGTCAGCCGTGAGCAGGCCCAGGTCCTCGTAGTAGCGGGCCGTGCGCGGGTGGTAGTTGCCCGTGCCGATGTGGCAGTAGCGTCGCAGGCCGTCCTTCTCTGCCCGGACCACGAGGCTGAGCTTCGAGTGCGTCTTGAGCCCCACGATCCCGTAGACCACGTGCACGCCGGCCTTCTCGAGCTTGCGGGCCCAGGAGATGTTGGCCTGCTCGTCGAACCGGGCCTTGATCTCCACGAGCGCGAGGACCTGCTTGCCGGCCTCCGCGGCGTCGATGAGCGCGTCCACGATCGGCGAGTCCCCGGACGTGCGGTAGAGGGTCTGCTTGATCGCCTGGACCTGCGGGTCCGCGGCCGCCTGCTCAAGGAAGGCCTGCACGGACGTGGAGAACGAGTCGTACGGGTGGTGCAGGAGGATGTCACGACGGCGCATGGCCGCGAACACATTCGCCGACTTGCTCGTCTCCGACTCGTTGAGATAGCGGTTCGTGTGAGCCACGTGCGGGCTGAAGCGCAGCGTGGGGCGGTCGATCTGCCCGAGCGGGGCGAGGCCGCGCAGGTCCAGCGGCGCCGGGAGCGCGTAGACCTCCTCCTCGTTCACGCCGAGCTCGCGGATGAGCAGAGCCCTCACGTTCGGGTTGATGTCCTTCGTGATCTCCAGGCGGACGGGCGGGCCGAAGCGGCGGCGCAGCAGCTCCTTCTCGAGTGCCTTGAGCAGGTTCTCGGCGTCGTCCTCCTCGACCTCCACGTCCTCGTTGCGGGTCACGCGGAAGACATGGTGCTCCACGACCTCCATGCCGGGGAAGAGCTGTTCGAGGTGGACCGCGATGAGGTTCTCGAGCGTGATGTAGCGGGCCACGCGGGAGGCCTGCGAGGCTGCGCGGGCGCCGTCCACGGGGATGAGGCGGGAGAGCTGGTCCGGCACCTTGACGCGCGCGAAGAGCTCCTTGCCGCTCAGCGGGTTGCGGACGATCACCGCCAGGTTGAGGGAGAGGCCCGAGATGTACGGGAACGGGTGGGCCGGGTCCACTGCGAGCGGCGTGAGGATGGGGAAGACCTGCTCGTTGAAGTAGGTCGTGAGCCGGGCCTTGGACTCGTCGTCGAGCTCGGACCACTCCGCGAGGAAGATGTTGTGCTTCTCGAGGGCCGGGCGCACGGACTCGGCGAAGGCGCGAGCGTGGCGGAGCTGCAGGGCGAAGGAGGCGGTCTCGAGGGCGTCGAGCTGGTCCGTGGGGCTGATGCCTGCGGCGGAGGGAACGGCGATCCCCGTGGCGATGCGGCGCTTGAGCCCTGCGACGCGCACCATGAAGAACTCGTCCAGGTTGGAGGCGAAGATCGAGAGGAAGCTCACGCGCTCCAGAAGCGGCGTGGCCTCGTCCTCGGCGAGCTCCAGAACACGGGCGTTGAAGTCCAGCCAGGACATCTCGCGGTCGAGGAAGCGCTCCTCCCCGAATCCGCCGTCGGGCTCGATGGACGGCTGCTCCTCCAGGAGCTCGATCCGGTCCTCCGTGGCGCGGGCGCTCGCGGTCTCGGACTTGGCCAGCGGGGAGCTGTGGGCGTCTCGAGCGGCTTTTTCAGTCGTCATGCGTGCGTGCTCCCTCAATTGGATCTGCTCTTCGGGTCAGACGGGCGGTGGAGCCCTGTTTTTAAGCCTACGCGAGGCCTCACGGGTTGAGCGCATACATGACGTCGGAGGCCGCCTGCTCGAATCCGAGGCTCGCGTAGAGGCTGATGGCCCGGAGGTTGTCGCCCTCCGTGTAGAGCTCGACGGCGCGGGGCCCCTCCGACTGAAGCCGCTGGATGCCCGCCGTCGTCAGAATCCGCCCGAGGCCCAGCCCCTGCGCCTGGGGCATGACCCCGATCGCGTAGATCTCCGCCTCGTCTGCCGTGCGCTTGAGCCAGGTGAAGCCGAGGATCGCGTCCGCGTCGTCCACCGCGAGGAGGAAGTCCTCCGGGTCGAACCACGCCTCGGTCATGCGCGCGAGCACATCTGCCTCGGTGAGCTGCCCCTGCTCCGGGTGGTCCGCGAAGATCACGGCGTTCGCCGCTGTCCACGCCGCCACGTCTCGGCGGGGGTCGAAGGCCCGGATCCTGAGGCCCACCGGAAGCGCCGGGGGCTGGGGGAGGGCGACGCCGCGGGGCCGCTCCATCTTGACCAGCTTGCGCACGGGGGCGAATCCGATGGATGCCGCCAGGTGCTCAGCCTCCGGCAGGCTTCCGTGCGCCCAGGCGCGCAGGCTGGAGGCGTCGGCGAGGCCGTCGTGGCTCAGGGTGGAGACGGCTGCCTCGGCGAGCGCCCGGCCCAGGCCCTGCTGACGGTAGTGGGGGTGCACGACGAGCTCGAGCGTGCCCTCTCCCACATCGGTCACGACGGCCACTCCCGCGAGGGACTCGATGACGGTGGCGGGCCGGGGCTCGGCGGTCTCGCGTGCGGAGATGCGGGCCGGGGCATGGGCGTAGGCGAGGAAGGTCTCGACGGCGTCGTCCGCTCCGGACTTGAGCAGGAGGATCGTCTGGTCGGAGAAGGCGCGGGCGCCGTCCGCCTCGGTCGCTCGCTCCATGAGGTCCAGAACATCGGCGAGGGCGTTGGCGTCGAGCGCGCCGCGCACGGGGGCGATGCTCCACACCGTCGATTCGGTCGGATCCACGGGTTCATTCATGCTCTCAAGCCTAGGGGCTGAGGAGGGAGAGCCCCTTCTTGTGGCGGGCTGTTCATGCGGCTGAAATCAGACTGACGCCCCGATTTTGACTTTCTCGTTTAGTCGTGTAGAGTTGTTTCTGCAGACGCGGTCCGAAAGGGCTGCGAATGATGAGGGGGATGCACCAGTTGGGGTGCCCTCGATACGTTCGACCCGTATGTCCTCCACCAATGAGAAAAGGCTCCCGAATCAATCGGGGGCCTTTTCGCTTGTCCGGCCAGGCGTCCGCGCGCGGCCCTGGCCCCTCTCGAGATGAGCCCCGAGATCCTGCATGCAGACCGCTGTGGCGGCGTTCTCTGCAGTTCTCTGCAGGGGCTGATCCAGATCACGGCCGCCTTCTCCAGATCACGGACACCTTCGGCCCGATTTCCGCGGATCCGGGCTTGAAGGCGGCCGCGACCTGGACAAGACGGCCGGTTTGTGGATGCAGAGGATGGAGGCAGCGCTCGTCGGAGGCGAATCGGGCGTGACTGCGAGGGGCCTCGGGAGAGGTGGTCTTCAAGAACCCCGAGGAATGCGGGCACTGGCATACACACGCTGTCGCCCTGCACCGGGCCTTTCTCTACACCCCCGGATACTCCATAAACCCCCGAAATTTCAAGGGGTGTAAGGAAAATATAGGGGTGTAATGCCTTGCGCCCCCGAGAAAGCGGGGGTGCTGCTTGAGACGCCCCCAAGAAAGCGGGGGTGCAGGCGGATGCGCCCCCGAGAAATCGGGGGTAGAGCCAGAGCGCCCCCGAGAAATCGGGGGTCGATGACCCGGACGCTGGAGCGGCCCAGGCTCTGAGGCCACAGACCCACAGCCCCACAGGCCCAGCCCCACAGCTCACTAGCTCCCCGGGCCACCCGCCCGAGAAGCCGGGTCAGTCCGAGCAGCCGCGTCCGCCCGAGACGCAGCCCTGCCCAGACGAGACGCAGCGGCGCTATGAGCGCTCAAAACGCCGCGATCTCTCGGCTGAGGGTGAGTCGGCCCGGGCGAAGAGGTAACCCACGTTGCGCACCGTGCGGATGAGGCCCTCGTAGTCGGGCCCCAGCTTGGCCCGCAGGCGCCGCACGTGAACGTCCACGGTGCGGGTGCCGCCGAAGTAGTCGTACCCCCACACCTCGGTGAGCAGCTGGTCCCGGGTGAAGACGCGGTCCGGGCTGCCCGCCAGGAACTTGAGCAGCTCGAACTCCTTGTACGTCAGGTTGAGGGCCTGCCCCTGCACGCGGGCGGTGTAGGTCCCCTCGTCGATTTCCACGCCGGCCTCCTTGAAGCGGCCCGGTTCCGTCGTCGTCTCCGAGCCCTCCGCCCTCGCCGAGGCGAGACGCAGGCGCGCCTCCAGCTCCGCGGGGGACGCGGCGGTGAGCACAGCCTCGTGGGCCGCCCAGGTCCCGTTGATCGCGGCGAAGCCGGATTCGGAGAGGATCACCAGGCGGGGCTGGCGTGCGGTGGCTGCGAGCTGGACGAGGGCGTTCTTCGCCGCGAGCAGCGAGACGGAGCCGTCCACGAGAATGGCCTCGGCCCGCGCCAGGATGCCCGGCTCCAGGGCCAGGGACGCGCTCAGCGATCGATGCTCCACCTCGTGGCCGAGAATCTCCAGGGACTCAAGGGCAGGGATGCCCTGCGGGTGATCGGAGAGCACGAGAAGGCGCATGCCTCCTCCTTTCCCGGCATTGAGGGCGGAGTGTCGAGTATATCGGCCCCGAGACGCCAGGCGGCGGGCGTGGGAGAATACGAGGGTGAAAATCTCCGGTGCCGTTCTTGTCCTCGGCGTGGCGCTCGCGGCCCTCGTCGGCTCTGTGTGGGTCAGCCCCGTGCTCACGGCTGCTGTCATGGCTGCGCTCGCCGTCGTGTTCTCTTACGCCTGGCCCTTCCTCCTGGGCATTCCCGCCAAGCGGACGATCTCCACGGTGGGCGCGGTCTTCTCGGTCCTGGCGATCGTCTCCCCGCTCTACGCCCCGGAGAACGCCCTCATGCGCTATGTTCCGGTCTTCATCGGATTCGGGGTGGCGGCGAGCTTCGTCGTCCAGCTTCTGCGCGGCACGGGGCAGGTGAGGCGCATGCAGTCTCTCATGGGCCTCAGCGCGGGCCTGCTCGTCGCGGGATCCGGCGCAGGGTGGGTGGCCGTGGCCCGGCACTCGCAGCACTTCATCTCGCAGGACATCATCCAGCAGGCCAGCCGGGGCCAGGGAGCGGTCATCTGCGTGGCTGTCAGCGCTCTCGTAGGCGCCCTCATTCCCCTCATCCAGCCGCGCATCCTCTCGAGCACGCCCATTGTCATCCTGGGGATCGGCCTCTTCTTCGGGGTGCTCACGGGTCTCACGACGGAGCTGCCGCTGCCCGCCGCCATCGCCGTCGGGGGAGTCACGGGGGCGCTCACGGGCTCGTACATCTCCCTCACGCGGGACCGCACGCTGGAGACCGGCAAGCGCCACCTCCTCGCCTCGGGGCTGAGCAGCGTGGGCGTCTTGGGGTCAATCGCCTTTTTCGGTGCGTCATATCTGTGAGTTGGATTTAGGATGGAAGCATGTATTCAAACCTTGAGATCTTCTTCCTTGTCCTTCTCGTTCTCGCCACCGGCGGCATCGGCGCCGTCGCCTTCCTGGTCCTCAAGGGCCTCTTCAAGGGGCAGAAGTAGCCCATGCCGGTGGAGATCCCCACACACCTGACGCCTGAGCTCGTTCCCCTCTCCTGGCTGCTCGGCACCTGGAGGGGCGACGGTCGCCTGGGGCAGGGCCTCGCCGACGACGAGCACATCCGCATGGAGGTCTCCTTCTCGCAGGACGGGCTTCCCTTCCTGCGCTATGAGGCCCAGTCCTGGCTCATCGACGCGGAGGGCTCTGTGCTGCGCCCCCTGACGCGCGAGCTCGGCTTCTGGTCCCTCGTGCGGGATCAGTCGGACGCAGACGTGGGGCCGGGCATGCGGGCGGCAGAGATCGTCCCGGCCCTCAAGTCGGCAGATGAAGTCGAGGCGCTCCGCAACGAGTCCGGCGGCTTTGACATCACCGCGACGATCGCCCACCCCGGCGGCATCTCCGAGCTCTACTACGGCACGATCAAGGGTGCGGTCATCGAGCTCGCGACCGACCTCGTGATGCGTGGCAAGCAGTCCAAGGAGTACACCGCGGCCACGCGCCTCTACGGCCTGGTCAACGGGAACCTCTTCTTCCGCTGGGACGTCCAGGAGGGCGGGGAGCTCAAGCCCCACGCCTCCGCCGCGCTCTCCAAGATCGCCGACGCTCCGGGTCCCGACGGTCTCGGGTCCGGCGCTCCGGACTCGGAGTCGGGACACGACGACGCCGCAGGGCCCTCCGACTCGTGACCCCCTCTCAGCCAGGTCCCCAGGAGCCCCTCGTCTTCGACACCGGGTTCCGCGCGGGGGAGCTTCCCGACGCCGTGGCCGCTGACGGGCTGAACGCCGGCTCGGACGCCCACTACGGAAGCCCCACCGGCGAGCAGCGCCGTCTGCTCAGCGGGAAGGCCCTCGCCGTGCTCGGGCACCGGTCGGCCGTGCGCGTCACGGGGGAGGACCGCCTGACCTGGCTGCACTCACTGCTCTCCCAGGACATGGTCTCCCTCCAGCCGGGCGAGTCCCGCAGGGCTCTCCTGCTCACGGCGCAGGGTCGCGTGGAGTTCGATCTCCACGCCGTCGCCGCCGCCGAGAGCGTCTACCTCTTGACGGACCGGGCCCGCGCTGCCGCGCTCGCCGCCTTCCTGGAGAGGATGCGCTTCATGCTGCGCGTGGCGGTCGAGGACCTCTCCTCGTCGCACGCCGTGGCGGGCTTCGCCGCCCTGGACCGGCTCCCTGCCGCTGTGCAGGAGGCGCTGAGGCTGGACGCCGTCGTCGTCTTCGAGGACCCGTGGTCCCAGGACGCGCTCGGAGGATATGCGTACACCACCCCTGAGGCGCGCGAGCACCTGACCGAGGCGGACGCCTCCTGGAGCGAGGCGCTCGTGGCGAACGAGCTGCTGGGCCCCTTGCTCGAGACAGCTCAGGCCGCCGGAATGAGCCTGGCAGGCGCTCTCGCCGTCGACGCGCTGCGGATCCACGCCCTCAAGCCCCGCCTCGGCGCGGAGGGCGACGAGAAGGCCATCCCCCACGAGCTGGATCTTCTGCGCACGTCCGTGCATCTGACCAAGGGCTGCTACAAGGGGCAGGAGACCGTGGCGCGCGTCCACAACCTCGGGCACCCGCCGCGCCGCCTTGCGCTCGTGCACCTGGACGGCAGCTCCCATACGCTTCCCGCCCCGGGGTCGCCGGTCTTCCTCCAGGGAGCCGAGGACGGGCGGCCCATCGGCGCGCTGACCTCTGTGGCGCTGCACGAGGAGGCCGGCCCCATCGGGCTGGCGCTGCTCAAGCGCTCGGCGGATGTGGGGGCGGCACTGAGCGTCGTCGACGACACCGTCTACCCCGCGCACCAGCTTCCCATTGTGGCGGGGGACGCCGGATCGGTCGTCGGCCGACCCAAGGACATCGGACGCACGAGAGAGCTCAGGAGGCCCTCATGACGGAGAACCAGGACGCTGTCTTCGACCTCGCGGATCAGCTGTTCGACGCCGCCCGCGAGGGCCGAACGGACTTCCTAGCGGCGTACGTTGACGCCGGCGCGCCCGTCGACCTCAAGAACGCCACGGGGGACAGCCTGCTCATGCTCGCCGCCTACCACGGCCACGCCGAGACGGTTCAGGCCCTCATCAGCCGCGGGGCGGACGTCAACCTCGTCAACGATCGGGGACAGTCGCCGCTCGCGGGCACGGTCTTCAAGGGCGAGACGGCCGTCATGGAGGCCCTCCTCGCCGCCGGGGCGGACCCGCATGCGGGCCGCCCGAGCGCCGTCGAGACCGCCGAGTACTTCGGCAACCCCGAGCTGGCCCAGAGGCTCGCGGGCGCCTGATCCTGCGAGCCCAGCCTTAGAGCCGGGCCGCGCCGTCCGGGAGTCCAGGGCCGTCCGGGAGCCCTGGCCCGGCTCGTCTGGGCAGATCAGCCGAAGAGGATCGCAGCCTCGTCGTAGCGCTCTGTCGGAACGGTCTTGAGATTGCCGAGGGCGTTCGCGAACTCGACCGGCTCGATGCTCGTGCCCTTGAGCGCGGCCATGTGGCCCCACTGCCCGTTCGTCACCATGTCCACCGCCGCGATCCCGAAGCGCGTGGCCAGCACCCGGTCGAAGCCCGTCGGCGTGCCTCCGCGCTGGATGTGCCCGAGCACCGTGGCCCGCGTCTCCAGGCCTGTTCGCTCCTGGATCTCGGCCGCCACGATGTCCCCGATGCCTCCGAGGCGCGGGCGTCCGAAGGCGTCCAGCCCTCGGTGGGAGTGCGGGGACTCCTCGCCCTCCGGCACGAACCCCTCGGCGACGACGACGAGCGGCGCGCGCCCGCGATCCTGCGTGTCCCTGACCCACTCGGCGATCTGCTCGAAGGAGACCTTGCGCTCCGGGATGAGGATGGCGTGCGCTCCGGCTGCCATGCCCGAGTGCAGGGCGATCCAGCCGACGTGGCGGCCCATGACCTCTGCCACCATGCAGCGGTTGTGGGAGTCGCCGGTGGTGCGGAGGCGGTCCAGGGCGTCGGTGGCGATCTGCACGGCCGTGTCGAACCCGAAGGTGTAGTCCGTCGAGTCCAGGTCGTTGTCGATCGTCTTGGGGACGCCGACCATCCTGATGCCCGCGTTGTGGAGGCGCTGGGCGGCCGCGAGGGTGCCCTCGCCGCCGATGGCGATGAGCGCGTCAATCCCGTGCTCGGCCATCATCGCCTTGATGTTCTCGGGCCCGCCCTTGGGGCCTTCGAAGGGGTTCGTGCGGGACGTGCCGAGGATCGTGCCGCCCTGCTTGGCGATGCCGCGCACGGCCACGAGGGGCAGATCGACAATGTCGCCCTCGACGACGCCGCGCCAGCCGTCCTTGAACCCTACGAACTCGTGGCCGTAGATGCGGGTGCCCTTGAAGACGACCGATCGGATGACTGCATTGAGCCCGGGGCAGTCGCCGCCGGAGGTGAGAATGCCGATCTTCATGCCGGGTGAGTCCTTTGCTGGTGTGATGCCCGGGACTCACGACAGCAGCGCCGCAGGCTCCCGAGCTAGGCAGGAACCGGCGACGCTGCCGGGGTTGGTATCTATATGACCCAGATTACTCCTGTTCGGATGCCGCGGCACTGTGACGTCGCCGTGTGACATGCCGTCGGGAGCGGGCCTTCGGCATCAGGCCTTCGTGCCGAGGAAGCGCTGGAGGCGGGTCACGCCCTCGACGAGGTCGTCGTCGCCCAGAGCGTAGGAGAGGCGGATGTAGCCGCTCGGCCCGAACGCCTCGCCCGGAACCACGGCCACGTCGGCAGACTCGAGAATCGCCTCGGCCAGCTCTGCGCTGGTCTGCGGGGTGACGCTGCCCTCCGGCGTCGTGAACGTCTTGCCGAGGAGGCCGCGGACGTCCGCGTAGGCGTAGAAGGCGCCCGTGGGCGTCGGGCACTCGACGCCGTCGATCTCGTTGAGCATGGAGACCATGAGCTTGCGGCGGCGGTCGAAGGCCTCCTTCATCGTCTCCACCGCGTCGAGGCTGCCGGTGACGGCGGCGAGGGCCGCGCGCTGGGCGATGTTGTTGACGTTGCTCGTCGCGTGCGACTGCAGGTTGGAGGCCGCCTTGATGATGTCCTTCGGGCCGACCATCCATCCCACGCGCCAGCCGGTCATGGCGTAGGTCTTGGCGACGCCGTTGAGGATGACCACGCGATCCTCGAGGCCGGGGGTCGAGGCGATGGAGGTGAACTCGACGCCGTCGTACGTCAGGTGCTCGTAGATCTCGTCCGTGATGACCCAGAGGCCCTTCTCCACGGCCCACTCGCCGATGGCCTTGACCTGCTCGGGGGAGTAGACGGCGCCCGTCGGGTTGGAGGGGGAGACGAAGAGGAGGATCTTCGTCTTCTCGGTCAGGGCTTCCTCGAGCTGCTCGACCGTGACCAGGTAGCCCTGCTCGGGGCCCGCGAAGACCTCCACCGGCACGCCGCCGGCGAGCTTGATGGCCTCCGGGTAGGTGGTCCAGTAGGGGGAGGGGACGATGACTTCGTCCTCCGGGTCGACGAGCGTGGCGAACGCCTGGTAGACGGCCTGCTTGCCGCCGTTGGTCACGAGGACGTTCTCCGCGGTGACGTTCAGCTGGGAGTCTCGCACGGTCTTCTGGGCGACGGCGTCGCGCAGCTCGGGCAGACCCGCCGTGGCCGAGTAGCGGTGGTTCTTGGGGTCCTGTGCTGCCTCGACGGCGGCGGCGACAATGTAGTCCGGGGTCGGGAAGTCGGGCTCGCCGGCGCCGAAGCCGATGACCGGCTTGCCGGCGGCCTTGAGGGCTTTGGCTTTGGAGTCAACGGCCAGGGTGGCGGATTCGGCGATAGCCGAGACGCGGGCGCTGATGCGGCGGGAGCGGTCACTGCGTGAGTTCGTCATAGTGACCAGTTTAGGTTGCAGGGGCGCCCTGTGGGGCGTGTGAAGTGAGGGAATCCGCGCATGAGTTCGACGTGGCAGTGATTTGCGGGTAAGATTGAATATCGTTGCCCCGGGAAACCGGAGGGCGATGTAGGGTAGTGGCGCAATTGGTAGCGCAGCGGTCTCCAAAACCGCAGGTTGCAGGTTCGAGTCCTGTCTGCCCTGCGAGGTTGCCTGGGGGCGGTTCGAAAGAGCCGCCTCACTGGTCTCCCCGTGTTGAAGCCGAACGGCTCAAGACTCATGAATTTTCGGACAGTTGCTCAAAGGTTCTCGCCACGTGTTGAGGACCTTTCGTCGCATGGATGAGGAAGTTTGATCATGGCTGGAAGCGTGGCAAGCTCTGCCTCCTCGCGCGAGGCGCGTCCATCCCGCGGCTTCTTCGGGCGCATCCTCCAGTTCCTCCGAGAAGTCATCGGCGAGCTGAAGAAGGTCACCTATCCCACGGGGCCTGAACTCGGGAGAATGACCGTCGTGGTTCTTCTCTTCGTGATGTTCATGATGCTTCTGGTCACCGGACTGGACTGGGCCTTCGGCCACGGAGCCCTGTGGCTTTTCGGCGGTTCGTCAGGGAACTGACGTAGAATCGGGAGTCGCAGCAGTCGGTCCACAAATGTATGAGCAGCCCAGCGGTGCGAACCAGCTGGGCTGTCGGCGTGTTTGAGTCCAGCGCGCAGCGCCCTTCGGGGCGGAGCGCTGGCGCAAAAGGAAAGCAGGAATTCAGTGTCCGAGCAGGAAGTGTCCAAGCAAGAGCTTGAGCAGCCCACCACTCCGGAGCTCTCCGAGGAGAGCGAGGAGACGGAGGCCGAGTCCGCCGTGTCCGAGGCGCCCTCTGAGGAGACCGCCGAGACGGCTGAGCCCTCTGAGGCGCCTGAGCAGGACGAGGCCTCGGAAGAGGAGCCTGTCAAGACGCGCGAGGAGCTCCTCGAGGAGTTCCGCGCCACGCTGCGCCGTCAGGCCGGAGACTGGTACGTCATCCACTCCTACGCAGGCTACGAGAACCGCGTCAAGCAGAACCTCGAGACCCGCGCCCAGACCCTTGACATGGAGGACTACATCTTCCAGGTCGAGGTGCCGATGGAGGAAGTCGTCGAGGTCAAGAACACGACCCGCAAGCTCGTGCGCCGCGTCCGCATCCCCGGATACGTCCTCGTGCGCATGGACCTGACGGACGCCTCGTGGGGCGTTGTGCGCCACACCCCCGGCGTCACGGGCTTCGTGGGCAACGCCCACGATCCGGTGCCGCTGTCCCTGCAGGAGGTCTTCTCCATGCTCGAGCACACCATCGCGGCCCCCGTCACGGACCCGAAGATGCCGAAGCTCCCGAACGTCCAGGAGATCACGGTCAACTTCGAGGTCGGCGAGTCGGTCACCGTCAATGACGGCCCCTTCGCGACCATGCCGGCCACGATCTCCGAGATCAAGCTGGAGTCCCAGCAGCTCGTCGTGCTCGTCACGATCTTCGAGCGCGAGACTCCGGTCACCCTCGGGTTCGACCAGGTCACGAAGATCCTCTAGGCGGCTCGTCCGTCTGCCCCAAGTTTTCGACGCCGCGCTCCTCCAGCTTTGGGGGGAGCCGGCGTCGTAGGCCGCCTCGCCAGGGCGGCCGCCACCTGCGATCGGCGCTCCTGCCCCGCGGGTAAAGAAAAGAGAGAAGGACCAGAGAATGGCTCCCAAGAAGAAGGTCACCGGCCTCATCAAGCTCCAGATCAACGCTGGCGCCGCTAACCCGGCCCCGCCGATCGGTCCGGCCCTTGGTCAGCACGGTGTCAACATCATGGAATTCTGCAAGGCGTACAACGCTGCGACGGAATCCCAGCGCGGCAACGTCGTCCCGGTCGAGATCACCGTGTACGAGGACCGCTCGTTCACGTTCATCACCAAGACCCCGCCGGCCGCTGAGCTCATCAAGAAGGCTGCAGGCGTCCAGAAGGGCTCTGCAACCCCGCACACCGCCAAGGTTGCCAAGCTGACGCAGGCACAGGTTGAGGAGATCGCCACCACCAAGATGGCTGACCTCAATGCCAACGATGTCCAGGCCGCGGCCAAGATCATCGCAGGCACCGCCCGCTCCATGGGCATCACGGTCGAGGGCTAAGAGCCCCTGATCTTCCGCGGACTCGTCCGCACCCCACTCAACCAAGGGGCAGCCGCACAGTGCGGCTGCCAGTGGCAGGGCCCAGCGCGGTCCTACGACCACAACTGCACAAGGAGAAAAGCAGATGGCAAAGCGCAGCAAAGCATACCAGGCAGCTGCAGCCAAGATTGAGGCTGACAAGCTCTACCTCCCCTTCGAGGCTGTCCAGCTCGCCAAGGAGACCAACCCGTCTAAGTCGGATGCCACCGTTGAGGTTGCCTTCCGTCTCGGCGTTGATCCCCGCAAGGCTGACCAGATGGTTCGCGGCACCGTGAACCTCCCCCACGGCACGGGCAAGACCGCCCGCGTCATCGTCTTCGCCAACGGCGACAAGGCTGAGGCAGCGATCGCCGCCGGCGCCGACGTCGTCGGCTCGGACGAGCTCATCGAGAAGGTTGCCGGCGGCTGGGTCGACTTCGACGCAGCAGTGGCCACCCCGGACATGATGGGCAAGGTCGGCCGCCTCGGCAAGGTCCTCGGCCCGCGCAACCTCATGCCGAACCCGAAGACCGGCACGGTCACGATGGACGTCGCGAAGGCTGTCAACGACATCAAGGGCGGAAAGATCGACTTCCGCGTTGACAAGCACTCCAACCTTCACTTCATCATCGGCAAGTCCTCCTTCGAGGTCGAGAAGCTGGCTGACAACTACGCAGCCGCTCTCGAAGAGATCCTTCGTCTGAAGCCGTCCTCCTCCAAGGGCCGCTACATCCAGAAGGCCACTGTTGCCACGACGTTCGGCCCCGGCATCGCCGTGGACCCGAACGCCACGAAGGTCATCAAGCCGGGCGAGTAGTCCTCGTCTCGCTTGAGTCAAGCGACTGATCCGCTTCGGCGGATGCACACGGCCCCACCCGCGAGCACCATGCGGGTGGGGCCGTGTGCATCTACCCGGAGATCTCTGCTAGGATAGACAAGTACCAATGACCGTCGGTCTGTGCCTGGAATGTTCCAGGCCGCGAAGATCCTTCTCAGGATGGCCAACGCAGGTGTTCAGAGTTTTCCAGTGCTTCGAGTGATCGAGGAACTGAAGACCCCGTGCATCTGCGCGGGGCTTTTCTTTTGGGGCTGCACAGCCCTGGGGATCCCAGCCTTCCGGCGGCATATCACATCCACCCCGGAAGGAGGGTTATGGCAACGCCGAGCAAAAACGCTGCGATCGCTGAGATCAAGCAGGACTTCACCGAGTCCACCGCCGCTGTCCTGACCGAATACCGTGGGCTTTCTGTTGCACAGCTCAAGGAGCTGCGTCGTTCCCTTGGCCAGGACAACAAGTTCACGGTCGTAAAGAACACTTTGACGGGCATTGCCGCGAAGGAAGCAGGCATCGACGCGTTCGAAGGCCAGCTCACCGGACCGACGGCTATCGCCTTCGTCAAGGGCGACGCTGTTGCAGCCGCTAAGTCCCTCACGGATTTTGCCAAGGCCAACCCGAAGCTCATCATCAAGACCGGCCTCTTCGAGGGCAAGGCTCTGAGCGCCCCCGAGGTTGCAGCACTTGCAGCTCTCGAGTCCCGCGAAGCACAGCTCGCCCGCGTGGCAGCTGTCCTCAAGGCTCCCATGTCGAAGCTCGTCCGCACGGTCGATGCTCTTCGCGCCAAGAACGAGGAGCAGGGTGGCGCCGCACCGGCCGCTGCCGAGGAAGCTCCGGCCGCAGAATAAGGCCGCGAGGGCCTCGGTCCTCACCCCCCACTAAGACATTCAGCCGCCCCCTGCCCCTCCGGCAGAGACCATAGAGCGGATGCAGACAGAAAGGTTAGCCACTATGGCGAAGCTCACCAACGAAGAGCTCTTTGCAGCATTCGAGGAAATGACCATCATCGAGCTCTCCGAGTTCGTGAAGGCATTCGAAGAGAAGTTCGACGTCACGGCTGCTGCCGTTGCCGTTGCAGGCCCGGCTGCCGGCGGCGAAGCTGCTGCTGAGGAGAAGTCCGAGTTCGACGTCATCCTCGAGGCCGCTGGCGACAAGAAGATCGCAGTCATCAAGGAAGTTCGCGCTCTCACGGGTCTCGGCCTGAAGGAAGCCAAGGACCTCGTTGACGGCGCTCCGAAGGCTGTCCTTGAGGGCGCCAACAAGGAGACGGCTGACAAGGCCAAGGAGCAGCTCGAGGCTGCTGGCGCTTCCGTCACCCTCAAGTAGTCTGCCCCCGGGCTTGTCCCGGACTGACTCTTCTGAAGAGCCTCGCACCCTGGCGGTGCGGGGCTCTTCTGTGCTCTGGGGAATTGTGTCCTGAAGAGACCAGGGGCAGCGGCTGAGCAGCTCGGGCCGGGGAGCGGGCCGCGGGCGGCCCCTTCGCCATAGACCCCCGGAGATTCTCTAAACCCCTCAAATTTCCGGGGGTCTATGGAATCCATGGGGGCGTATGACTCTGCGCCCCCAAGATCTCGGGGGTGGATCGGAGAGCGCCCCCAAGAATGCGGGGGTGGAGCGGAGAGCGCCCCCAAGATCTCGGGGGTGGAGCGGGCCGGGCCGCCGTTGGCCCCCGAG
>JAGLBH010000120.1 GCA_018260285.1 Arthrobacter sp.
GGCGGCGCGGGAAGGGGTCGCCGTCGTCGCCCTCAGCGGATACCGGTCCTACGCGGAGCAGGAGCGCCTCTACTGGGGGTACGTGGCCGCCCATGGGCAGGCGGGGGCGGACGCCTTCTCGGCCCGCCCCGGAACGAGCGAGCACCAGACCGGGCTGGCGGTGGACGTGGGAGGCGCGGACGGGGTCTGCGCGCTGACGGCCTGCTTCGGGAACACGGCGACGGGCCTGTGGGTGCAGGAGCACGCGTGGGAGTACGGGTTCATCGTGCGGTATCCGCCGGGGGCCCTGTCCGTGACCGGGTACGAGTACGAGCCCTGGCACCTGCGCTACGTGGGCCGCCCGGCCGCGCAGGAGATGCGCGAGCGTGAGCTGCCGGTGCTGGAGGAGTACCTCGCGTGGGCCGAGGCGTCCGGCCCCGAGGGGGAGGCGGCTCGGACAGGCCCGCAGAGCGGCGCAGAAACACCCCCGCACCAGTCCCCTCTTGAGAGGGTTCTGGGCGCCGGGGACTCCCCTGATCCCCTCCGCGCCGCCCTCCGGCGGCGGCACTGAGGGTGAGCGGTGTTGCGGTGCTCCTCATTTCGTGATGTTCTCAAGACATGACTGAAAATTTGGGCCAGAACGAGGCCGATCAGCAGCATGAGACCATCTCCCCCTCTTCCGAGGCGGTCGAGACCAAGAACCCGCTCGAGGAAGCACTCGCACGCGGCCAGCAGGGCACCGTGGACCAGTCGGACGTCATCCTCACGTTCCTCAACTCCCAGGTGCTCATCCTCACCGCCGAGGATCCCGAGGCAGACCCGGACGCGAACCTCGAGCCGATCGCACTGAGCGGCCCGAGCGACGAGCCGATGATCGCCGTCTTCTCCGACCCCTCCCGCGTGCCCGCCGAGCTCGGCGAGCAGGCTCCCTACGGCGTGGCCGTCCAGGGCGCCACCGTCATCAAGTCCGTCGGAGACGGGGTGGGCATCATGCTCAACCCGGGCTTCGAGCTGGGCTTCATGATCGACCACGAGGGCGTCAAGGCCGTCCGCAACGACTTCCGCCCGGCGGAAGAGGTCGAGGCGCTCCTGGCGCAGCAGGGCCAGCAGTCCGAGGGCCAGCAGGTCACCGCGAATGACACGCACCCGGTGCGCCCCACGAGCGACCCCGCCGGGTTCTGAGTGAACCTCGAGCCAGCCATTGACGCAGCCCGCTCGGGGCTTCTCTCCGAGGCGGAGCTCGTCAAGGCGTTCGCCCAGGCGCCGCTGATCTACGTGGGCCAGCTGGCCGACGACGACGACCCGTCCAGCTTCCAGCCGCTCGTCCTCGCTCCCCCGGCGCAGGACGGCGGGGAACCGCAGCCCATGGTGGTCCTCTACACGGATGCCTCGCGCATTCCGGACGAGGTCAAGGAGCGGGCCTCCATGCTCCTGCAGGTCGAGGGCACATCCGTGCTCGAGACCCTGCCCGAGGGCCTGGGCATCGCCGTCAACCCGGGGGCAGACCCCAACATGGAGCTGCCCCCGGCGAGCATTCCCGCAGTGCGGGCGGTCCTGGAGGACTAGAGCCCCGCACACGCGTACCCCGGTTTCACTCGTCACCCGCATGCTGCGGGCTGACGGGAGAAACCGGGGTACGCGCCGTTCACGGCAGGCGGTGCCCACCAGGCTGGGCACACCGGGTAGAGGTCACCCGGCCGTGCTCACCAGTCGTGGACGGTCCCGTCGTTGAGGCGGTTGTACGGGAGGTATGCCTGCTGGTAGGGGTACTTCGCCGCCTCCTTCTCGTCGAGCTCCACGCCGAGGCCCGGGGCGTCGCCCGGGTGGAGAAGGCCGCCCTCGAAGGTCAGCTGCTGGCGGAAGACCGAGTTCGTCTTCTCCGAGTGCGGCATGAACTCCTGCAGCCCGAAGTTGTGGATCGCCATGCCCACGTGCACCTGCGCGGCAAAGCCGACCGGGGAGACGTCCGTGGGCCCGTGGAACCCGGACTTCACCTGGTACATGGCCGCGTAGTCCATGACCTTCTTGAGCGGGGAGATGCCGCCGAAGTGCGTCGAGGCGGCGCGCACGTAGTCGATGAGCTGCTCGCGGATGAGGTCCTTGAAGTCCCAGATCGTGTTGAAGACCTCGCCGATCGCCAGCGGCGTCGTCGTGTGCTGACGCACGAGGCGCAGGGCCTCCTGGTTCTCCGCCGGGGTGCAGTCCTCGAGCCAGAAGAGGTCGTACGGCTCGAGCGACTTGCCGAGCTGGGCGGCCTGGAGCGGGGTCATCCGGTGATGCCCGTCGTGCAGGAGAATCATCTCCGGCCCGAACTCATGGCGGACGGCCTCGAAGACCGTGGGGACGTGGCGCAGGTAGGCCCGGGTGTCCCAGTCCTCCTCGGCGGGCTGCGCCGTGCGCTGGGCCGGCTCGTAGTCGTAGCGCTCGCCCGAGGCCTGCTTCTGCGCGGCCACCCCGTAGAGGGCCTTGATGCCCGGCACGGAGGTCTGCACGCGGATGGCCGTGTAGCCGTGCTCCTGCTCAGCCCGGATCGAGTCGAAGAGCTCTTCGACGTCGCGCCCCGAGGCGTGCCCGTAGGTCGAGAGGCCTCGTCGGCAGGCCCCGCCCAGGAGCTGGTAGACGGGCATCCCCGCGGCCTTGCCCTTGATGTCCCAGAGGGCCATGTCCACGGCGGCGATCGCGGCCATCGTCACGGGCCCGCGGCGCCAGTAGGAGGAGCGGTAGAGGAACTGCCACATGTCCTCGATCGCGTGGGGGTCCTTGCCGATGAGCAGCTGGGCCACGTGGTCCTTGAGGTAGTGGGCCACGGCGAGCTCGCGCCCGTTGAGCGTGGCGTCCCCGATGCCCGTCAGGCCCTCGTCCGTCGTGATCTTGAGGGTGACGAAGTTCCTCGTCGGGCTTGTGACGATGACCTCTGCGGCGGTGATTTTCATGGGATTCTCCTTGTGTTCGGCAGTCGTGGTCTAGAGGGCGGTCCAGCGTGCGCGCAGCAGGTGCGCCACGGCCTTCGGCTTGCGGTCTCGGGTGAAGGCGCCCTTCTTGTTTCCGTCGACGCGCATGATTCCGCGGCTCGTCTGGAAGTCGGCGAAGTTCCACATCTGCTCCCCCACCACGGCGTCGTGGCGGTCGAAGACCCGCAGCGTCATGTCCATGAGCTCGCTCTGGTACTCCTCCGTCCACATCGAGCCGTGGAGGGAGTGCAGCCCGGACAGGGTGTCCGCCCCGAACTCGGTGTAGATGATCGGCTTGCCGTGCTTCTCCCAGAGGACCAGCTCGGCCTCGAGCGCCTCCTCGGCGAGGGGGATGTCCCCGGACTGCGCGTACCAGCCGAAGTACCGGTTGAGCATGATGAGGTCCGCGTACTGGCTCACCCGGCAGACGGGCTCCGGGCACATCATGACGTTGACGAAGCCCACCGGACGGGTGGGGTCCAGCGCGCGGGTCAGTTCGAAGAGCGGCTTGAAGTACGCCTCGGCCTCCTCCGTGTCCGAGTCCGGCTCGTTGGCGATGGACCAGATGACCACAGACGGGCGGTTCTTGTCCCGGGCCACGAGCTCGCGGATCACCTGGGCGTGCGCGGCGCGGGCGCCCTCGCCGACCCGGTCCGGGCTGAACATGGAGTCGATCGGGGTGCCGCCCATGAGCTGCTGGCCCACGTGGCGGGACATGCCGACGGCCGGCGTCTCGTCGATGACCACCACCCCGTGCGCGTCCGCCCAGTCCATGACCTCCTCGGAGTACGGGTAGTGGGAGGTGCGCAGCGAGTTGGCCCCGATCCACGTCAGCAGCTCGAAGTCGTGGACCATGTGCGCGTCCGAGTGGCCCTTGCCGATGATCTCGTGGTCCTCGTGCATGCCGAAGCCCGTGAAGTAGAAGGGCTTTCCGTTGATGAGGAACTCCGTGCCGCGGATCTCCACGGTCCGGATGCCGAATTTCTGGGGGTACTCGTCGAGCAGCGCCCCGGCGTCGTCCACGAGACGCGCGCGGAGCGTGTACTGGTGGCCCTCGCCCGGCTCCCAGAGGCGAGCGGAGGGCACCGCGACGGCTCCTCGGGCGCCAGTTCCCGAGGCGACGACGGTCCCGTCCGCATCGAGGATGTCGACGACGACGCCGCCCGCCCCCTGCGTCTCCACCTCGTACCGCACGAGCCCCTCGGGGGCCGCCTGGGAGAGGTCCGCCTCGGTCGTCACGGTGATGTCGCTGATGTGGGCGAGCGGGGTGGAGGAGAGCCATACGCTGCGGTGCAGGCCCGCGTAGTTGAAGAAGTCGTGGAAGTAGCGCTGCCGGGGGCCCGCGGAGGTCTCCTCGACGAAGCCCGGAGGGATGGTCTCCCACGTGAGGCGGTTGTCCACGGCCACGGTGATGCGCACCTCGTCGCCCGCGGTGACGTGCTCGGTGATGTCCGCCTCGAAGGGCAGGTAGCCGCCCGTGTGGACGGCCACGGAGGTCTCGTTGACCCAGACCTCGGCGGCGTGCGTGGCGGCGTCGAACCGGAGGACGACGCGCTCGCTCCAGCCTCGGGGCACGCGGACGGTCCGCTGATACCAGACCTCTCCCACGAAGTCGTGGAGGTCACGGCCCGGGACGAGGTCGTTGTAGCTGGCCGGGACGGGCATCTGGCGGGAGCCCGCGAGGGGCCCGGCGAACCAGCGCTCGGCGCGGCCGGAGCCGGCGGGATCGGTGACGAAGTCCCACAGCCCGTCCAGGCGCTTGGCTTCTCGGGTGGGTGTCTCACTAGGACGCAGCATGGCGGGCTCCTTCAGTCGGCGGGGCGGGATCGTGATGCGGGCGGGGCTCGGACTGTGAGCTCCGCTCGGGCTGGGGGCGTCGCTCGCTCTGGGGGTCGGCCGCGCCGACGAGGTCCCGGAGGGCGGAGGCCGGGTCTTCCCCGGAGAGGGCCTCGCGGAGGCGGGCCTCGGCGGCGTCGTGCAGGTCCTCGCCCTCGGCGTGCTGGCGGATGAGCCACTCGACCCACGAGGAGACGATCCGCTCGGCGCCGGCGCCCTCTCGTCCGGCGGCGCGCTCGGCGTCGAGGACAGGCACAGCGCGCAGCGGCACCTTGGAGCTGCCGTCGGCGGCGATCTGCTGGAGCCGGTGCTCGATCCGGGGGTTGGCGAAGCGCTCGAGGAGGGCCTTGCGGTACTCGTCCAGCTCGAGGTCCTCCGCCGTGACGGAGCCGCCCTCGCGGACCAGGTGGCGGCAGGCCTCGTCCCAGAACTCCTCCACCCAGGCGCGGATCACGGGGTCAGCCACGGCCTCGGCCACGGTGGCGTGCCCGCGCAGCTGGCCCGCGTAGGCCATGAGCGAGTGCGCCCCGTTGAGCAGCCACAGCTTGCGGCGCTCGAACGGCTCGATCTCCGGCACGAACCTGGCCCCAGCCCTCTCCCACGCGGGCCTGCCCGCAGGGAAGTCCCCGGAGAGGATCCACGAGCTGAACGGCTCCGTCACCACGGCGGCCGCGTCCGTGCGGCCGAGGAACTCGGAGGCCGCCGTCGTGACCTCCTCCGTGGAGCGCGGG
>JAGLBH010000121.1 GCA_018260285.1 Arthrobacter sp.
CGCGGACTCCCCCGTGCTCCTGGGCCGCGCCCAGGAGGCCACCCTGGTGCTGGCCGACGACTACGCCTCAGGCCGCCATGCTCGCCTCTTCCCGCAGGGCAGCCGCTGGTTCCTTGAGGACCTGGGCTCCACGAACGGCACGTTCGTCGGGTCCGAGCCGCTCATCCGCGCGATCCCGGTGGAGCCGGGAACGCCGCTGAGAATCGGCAAAACCGTCTTCGAGCTGAGGAACTAGCCCTTGCAGCTTGCCTTCAGATACGCCGCGAAAACCGACGTCGGACGAGTCAGGAAGAAGAACGACGACTCCGCCTACGTCGGCCGGTCCCTTGCTGTGCTCGGCGACGGGATGGGGGGCCACGCTGGGGGCAACGTCGCCTCGGCCACCGCCATTCTGGGCCTGGCCCCGCTGGACCACAACGAGCACCAGGACGCCGCGCTGGACCTCGTGGACGAGATCCAGAACGCCAACCTCCTCATGAACGAGATCGTCAAGTCCAGCCCCGAGCTGGCGGGCATGGGCACCACGCTCACTGCCCTGCTCATCGACGGGGACAAGATCCAGTTCGCCCACATCGGCGACTCCCGGGCGTACCGCCTCCGCGGAGACGTCTTCGAGCAGGTCAGCCTGGACCACACGTTCGTCCAGCGCCTCGTGGACGAGGGCCGTCTGCTCCCCGAGCAGGCCAAGACGCACCCGCACCGCAACGTGATCGCCCGCGTTCTCGGCGACTCGGACGCCTCTCCCGAGGTGGACCTGGCCACGCTGGACGTCGAGCTCGGCGAGCGCTGGCTCCTCTGCTCTGACGGCCTCACGGATGTGGTCTCCCTCGAGGAGATCGAGCACTGCGTCCGCACCGCCTCCTCCCTCGAGGAGATCACCGAGGTGCTCGTCCAGCGGACCCTCGACGGCGGCGCCCCGGACAACGTGACGGTGGCCGTCGTGGATGTGGTGGACGCCGCAGCCGTGCCCGCACCCCCCAGCACGGCAGTGGAGGGCACCCCGGCGCCCAAGGTCGTAGACCCCTCGGCCCCGTCCGCCGCGCTGCTGCGCCAGGACCTCAACAAGCGCCCGCACGTGCTCGTCGGGGCGGCGTCGCTCGCCACGCAGACGGGCATGCTGCCCGTGGTGACGGCCCACAGCGCCGAAAAGCGGACCCCCGCCCCCGCGCCGGACGGCGAGGCCGCGCCTCCACAGGAGGAGACGGGCGACGCCGAGGCCGCAGCCTCCACGGGCGCCTACCCCGCCAAGGGCCGCCGCTGGATGATGCCCGCAGTGCTGGGCACCCTCGTGCTGCTCCTGGCCGCCGTGGCCACCTTCGGGTACATGTGGACCCAGACCCGCTACTACGTGGGCGAGCAGGACGGCAAGGTGGCGATCTACAACGGCGTCTCCCAGCAGATCGGCCCCATCAGCCTCTCGCACGTCCAGGAGAAGACGACGATCGACGTGGCCGTCCTCCCCGAGAACGCCCGCCAGGGGGTGCGCCGCACCTACGCGGCCAATGACCTGAGGCACGCCGAGTCCATCGTGGACTCGCTCAAGACGATGGCGCGCGCCATGAACTGCTCACCCGCCGTCGAGGCGCCGACCGCCAAGCCGGCCCCGTCGTCGTCCTCGCCCTCGGCGTCGCCGTCAGCGTCCCCGTCCGGGAAGGCCACGGCGAAGCCCGGCGCGAGCTCATCCGCCAAGGCCTCCCCCAGCACCACGGTGACCCCCGGCTCCGCCCCCGGCCCCCAGAGCTCGGCAGCCCCGACCACGATCTGCGGAGGATGACCATGGAGACTCTGACCCCGCGGCCCCGGCGGAACACGGAGCTGGGCCTGCTCGTCGTCGCGTGGATCGTGGGCCTGGGCGCCTACTGGATCGTCGACATGACGATGACGGACAGCCTGAGCGCCGACTTCACGACCCGCGCTGCCGCCCTCGTGGCGCTGCCGCTCGCGCTGCATCTCGTGCTCCGCGTCCGGGCCAAGTACGCTGACCCGTTCCTCCTGCCCCTCGCCACCGCGCTCAACGCCCTGGGCATCGCGATGATCCACCGCCTTGACCTTCCGTTCGAGGGCAAGGACGACGCCGGCCGGCAGCTCCTGTGGATGGGGGTCTCCATCGCGGTGGCCTGCCTCCTCGTGGTGTTCCTCAAGGACGTCCGCCGCCTCCAGCGCTTCACCTACCTGTCCCTGCTCCTCGCGGTGGTCCTGCTCCTGCTGCCCCTGCTGCCCGCGCCGATCGGCGTGTCCATCAACGGCGCCCGCCTGTGGGTGAACGTCGGGTTCGGCACGTTCCAGCCGGGCGAGGTCTCCAAGGTGCTGCTCGCCGTCTTCTTCGCCGGCTACCTCTCGACGAACCGGGACCTCATCCTGCTGGCCGGGCGCAAGATCGGCCCCATCCAGCTGCCTCGGGCCAAGGACCTGGCGCCGATGTTCCTGGCGTGGGTCGTGGCGATCGGCATTCTCGTGACCCAGAACGACATGGGCACGTCCATCCTCTTCTTCAGCCTCTTCATGGCGATGATCTACATCGCCACGGGGCGCATCTCGTGGATCCTCATCGGCCTGACCTTCGTGGCGGTGGGCGGTGTGCTGGCGTACATGTTCATGGGGCATGTGACCCGCCGCATCAACGGCTGGCTCTACGCCTTCGACGAGACCACGTACAACGCCGTCGGCGGCTCCTACCAGGTGGTCCAGGGCGTCTTCGGCCTGGCGAGCGGGGGGCTCTTCGGCACCGGACTCGGCCAGGGCCGCCCGGACATCGTCACCTACGCCAACTCGGACATGATCCTCACGGCGCTCGGCGAGGAGCTGGGCCTCATCGGGCTGACGGCGATCGTGCTGCTCTTCGTCCTCTTCGTCAGCCGCGGCATGCGGGCGGCGCTGGGGACCAAGGACGGGTTCGGCAAGCTGCTCGCGGCAGGGCTCTCCTTCGTCGTCGCCATCCAGTTCTTCGTCATCGCGGGCGGGGTGACCCGTCTCCTGCCGCTGACGGGCCTCACCACGCCGTTCATGTCCGCGGGCGGCTCGGCGCTGCTCTCCAACTGGATCATCACGGCGCTGCTGCTGCTCATCTCCCAGAACGCCCGCCGTCCGATCGTGACCGGCCCGATGACGAACGAGGATGCGGAGGCCCGACGGCGCCCCCGCCTCTGGCCCACGCGCAAGGAGGCTGACGAGGCATGAACCAGGCCATCAGAAACACATGGATCGCGGCGGTGACGCTCTTCACGCTCATCCTGGGATCGCTCACCGTGATCCAGTTCTTCCAGGCGTCGAGCCTCCAGGCCAACCCCTGGAACTCGCGGCGCATTCTGGCCGAGTTCTCCAAGAGCCGGGGCCAGATCACGGCGGACGGGGTCATCCTGGCCCAGTCGGTGCCGTCCAGCGACGACTACAAGTACCAGCGGACCTACCCGGCCGGAGCCATGTACTCCAACCTCACGGGCTTCTACTCGCTGCAGTTCGGCTCCACCCAGCTGGAGTCCGCGCTCAACGACGAGCTGACGGGCCGGGGCGACTCCCAGTTCTACAACCAGGTGGCCCAGCTCCTCTCCGGGGCGGAGCCCACCGGCAACTCGGTGGAGCTGACGATTGACCCGCAGCTGCAGAAGATCGCGTACGACTCCCTGCCGGACGGCAAGAAGGGCGTGGCCGTGGTGACGGACCCGAAGACGGGCGCCATCCTGGCCATGGCGGTCAAGCCGAGCTTCGACGCGAACCTCCTGGCCGTCCACAAGAGCAGCGAGGCCAGCAAGAACCTCCAGGCGATGGACGCGGTGGAGGGCCTCTCGGCGTACACCAACCCGGCCACCCAAGACCTGCTCGCTCCCGGCTCCGTCTTCAAGATCGTGGACACGGCCGCCGCCCTCGAGTCCGGCAAGTACACCAAGGACCAGGAGCTGGAGAACCCGAACCAGCTCCTGCTGCCCGGCACCTCCACCTACCTGCCGAACTACCGCTTCGGCCCGTGCAACACCCAGACGAAGGCCTCCTTCACGTGGGTGCTGGCGAACTCGTGCAACACCGCGTTCGCCAAGATCGCCCTGGACCTGGGCGAGGGGGCGATCGCGAAGAAGGCCAAGGACTTCGGATTCGGCTCCTCCTTCGCCATCCCCACGAACGTGACGGCGAGCAAGTTCCCGAGCGGCCTGAGCGATGACCAGCTGGCCCTCTCCTCGATCGGCCAGTACAACGTCAAGGCCACCCCCCTCCAGGTGAACATGCTCGCCATGGCCATCGCCAACGGGGGGCAGATCATGCAGCCCCAGCTCGTCAAGACCGTCCGCGGGAGCGACCTGAGCATCAAGAGCCAGTTCAAGGCGAAGACCTTCCAGCAGGCGACGACGAGCGACGCGGCCGCAGCCATCCGCGACATGATGATCGAGACCACCAAGTCCGGCACCGCCGTCAACGCGGGGATCCCCGGGGTGGACATCGCGTCCAAGACGGGCACGGCCGAAGTGGCCAACAACCTGACGAACTCGTGGTACACCGGCTTTGCCCCGGCAAACGACCCCAAGGTCGCGGTGACCGTCGTCGTCGAGAACACAGAGACCATTGCGGGAGCCAACGCCGTGACCACGGCGGCTCGGAACATCTACCAGGCGGTGTTGAACAAGTGAGGCCCATGAAGGGAAACACACTCGGAGGCAATCGGTACGAGCTGACCGAGCGCATTGCCATCGGAGGGATGGGCGAGGTGTGGAAGGCCGTGGACTCGGTCCTCGGCCGCACGGTCGCCATCAAGATCCTCAAAGAGGAGTACAACGGGGACAGCGCGTTCCTGGCCCGCTTCCGGGCCGAGGCGCGGCACACGGCCCTGCTGAGCCACGCCTCGATCGCCAACGTCTTCGACTACGGCGAGGAGGAGGGCTCGGGGTACCTCGTCATGGAGCTCGTCCCGGGCAAGCCGCTCTCCGCGATCATCGAGTCGGAGAAGGTGCTCTCGAGCGATCGGACGCTGAGCATCATCTCGCAGACCGCCAAGGCGCTGGCCGTGGCCCACGACGCGGGGCTCGTCCACCGGGACGTCAAGCCCGGGAACATCCTCTGCATGCCGGACGGCCGCGTGAAGATCACGGACTTCGGCATCGCCCGCCTCGCTGACCAGGTGCCCCTCACCGCCACCGGGCAGGTCATGGGCACCGCCCAGTACCTCGCCCCCGAGCAGGCGACAGGCCACCAGGCCACGGGGTCCAGCGACATCTACGCCCTGGGCGTCATCGGCTACGAGCTCCTCGCCGGGCAGCGCCCGTTCACCGGGGAGTCCCAGATCGCCATCGCCCTGGCCCAGGTGCAGGACATCCCCGCAGACCTGCCCGAGTCCGTCCCGGCCCCGACCCGGGGACTCATCATGAGCATGCTGGAAAAGGACGCCTCGGACCGTCCCCGGAACGCCCACCAGCTGGCTGTCGCCGCAGACGCGCTCCTCGCGCGCGATGACGCCG
>JAGLBH010000122.1 GCA_018260285.1 Arthrobacter sp.
CGCTCGAGAGCAGCGCCGTGCGTCGCAGACCCGCGCCCTGCCGGGCGAGAATGACCCCGGGGTGCTCCGCTCCGGGGCGCTGGTGGCGCTCCTCCGTCACGTCCTCGGCCGCCTCGAGGTGGAGGGACGACGCCGCCGCCCCGCTCGCCGCCAGGCGCTCTCGACGGCTCAGCGCCGCCGCGAGATGCGGCCCGACGGGCTGCTCGATGGGGTGGGTGATCTCCTCGAAGACGCTGCCGTGGGGCCACGCCGCCTCCGGGCTTTCGGGCCGGCGCAGAAGCACCATGCCGAAGCCGACGCTCTCCACCCCGCGGCTCGCGAAATCCGCCTCGTAGCGGGCCAGGGCCTCGTCCAGCTCGTCGGGAGACCAGCTCTGGGAGGCGTCCGTGAGCCACGTCAGGGCGTAGCTCAGGGTGTCCACCTCTTCGCGCTGGATGAGCCAGGCGTCCGTGCCGGGGCGGACCCAGGTCCGGGGGCGGGCGTCCCAGGGCTCGTCCGCCCCGATCTCCCAGTTGCCGAGCATCTGGGCCACGCCGCCGGGCGCCAGCGCCGCGGGCAGCTCCCGCACGAGCGACTCGACGAGGCGGTCTCCGGCCATGCCGCCGTCGCGATACGTGTAGCGGGGCTCCTCGGCGGGGCCGGCGGGGAGCGGTGCGTCCTCGGCAGGGGCGGCCTGCCGCGGGGTGATGACGAAGGGCGGGTTGGAGACGATCAGGTCGAACTCCCGCCCGGCCACGGGCTCGAGGAGGCTGCCCTCGAGCAGCTCAGCCCGGGGGCGGCCGGCGTCGTCGAACACCCGGAGGGTCTCCGCGTTGAGGAGGAGGTTGAAGGCCGTGAAGTTGAGGGCGCGGACGGAGAGGTCCGTGGCGGTGACGCGGTCGCAGTGGGGCAGGAGGTGGAAGAGCTGGATCCCGCAGCCCGTGCCGAGGTCCAGGGCGCGCTCTGCGGGGCGGCGGATGACCGCCTGCGCGAGGGTGAGGGAGGCCTGGCCGACGCCGAGCACGAAGTCGTGGTCGAGGGCGCGGCCCAGCTGGTGGGTGCCGAGGTCCGAGGCGATCCAGATGCTGCCGATGTCGTCCCCCGCGTGCGGGCGGAGGTCCACGGCGGGGCGCAGGCGCTCGGCGGCGGAGGACTCCGAGGACGACGACGGGGGCGCGGCCTCGAGGGGGTCCCGCTCGAGGAATCCCAGCTCGGCGAGGCCCTCCAGCCCTAAGGACGGGAAGGCCTCCGCGAGCGCGGCGGGAGTCTGGGGCTGGGCGAAGAGCCACCAGGCGGTCATGACGGAGAGCGCGCTGGGCCGCTCGAGCCGGGCGAGCGCGAGGCGGCCCGGGGCCAGCTGCTCGCGGGAGAGCTGCCCGTAGGCGGAGGCGCCGATGAGCTGCTCGACGGCGTCCGGCGTGAAGTCAGCCGCCTCGAGGTCCTCGCGCAGGGCGTCGATGAGGTCGGGGGCGTCGAGGCGCATCGGCCCCGGGAAGTCCCATCCGGCGGTCATGCAGCGGCTCGCGCCCGGCAGGTCTCGCAGGCGGGCTCGGCGGCGCGGTCCTCGTGGGCCTCGCAGTAGGCCTGGAGGGTGCGGCAGCCGGGGTCGCTGCAGTTGCGGAGGGTGCTCGTGGGCTCCTCGCAGACCGCGCAGCGGCCGATCGTCTTGGCATCCGGCGAGAAGGTCACGTTCATGCGGCGGTCGAACACGTAGAGGGAGCCCTCCCAGAGGCCCTTGTCCCCGAAGGCCTCGCCGTAGCGGACGATCCCGCCGTCGATCTGGTAGACCTCCTGGAAGCCGCGCTTGACCATGAGGGCGGAGAGCACCTCGCAGCGGATGCCGCCGGTGCAGTAGGTGACGACGGGCTGGTCCTTGAGATGGTCGTACTTCCCCGAGTCCAGCTCGGCGATGAAGTCCCGGGTCGTCGCGACGTCGGGGACGATCGCGCCCTTGAACCGGCCGACCTGGGCCTCGAAGGCGTTGCGGCCGTCGAAGAAGACGACCTCCCTGCCCTCCTTCTTCTTCTCCTCGATGAGCTCGTGCACGCCCTCGGGGGAGATGTGGGTTCCGCCGCCGACGACGCCGGACTCGTCCACCGTCAGCTCGCCCGGCGCGCCGAAGCTGACCAGCTCGGGGCGGACCTTGACGGACAGGCGCGGGAAGTCCTCCGCAGAGCCCTCCGAGTACTTCACGTCCATCGTCGTGAAGCCCTTGTACGCGCGGGTGGCCTTGACGTAGGCCTTGACGCTCGCGAGCGAGCCGCCGACCGTGCCGTTGATGCCGTGCTCCGAGATGAGAATGCGGCCGGTCAGGCCGAGCTTCTCGCAGAGGGTGCGCTGCCAGAGGCACACGGCCTCCGGGTCGGCGAGGGGGGCGAATGCATAGTAGAGAGCGATCTTGTTCTGAGCCACCCTCCGATTTTACGCCTCCCGCTTTTCCGCCCGCTTCTCCGGCCCCGGCGGCGGGGGCGCTGCCGACGGCGGCCCGTGAGCCGCCCGGGCATCTACTGGCAGTTTGGTGGGAGACCGCCCGTTCGTCGCTCCCCCTGGGTAGGTTTGGGCCATGGATGCACACCAGCTGGAATTGCTCATCAACACCTGGATGACGGGGTGGGCGCAGTCTCGCGGATACGAGCCTCAGCGCAAGGGGCGCGCTTTTGTCATACCCCGCCCCGCGCGGCCGGGAGAGTCGAAGGACACCGTCGAGACGCTCCTCGTCTGCCCCTCTGCCGAGGAGATCGCCGCCCACGGGAGCGCCGAGGACGGCACGGACTTCCTCGTGATCGTCACGCAGAACCTGCCGGGCAGCCTTGAGGCGGCCGCCGGCGTCGGGCTCCCCAGGCCCCTGCGCACCGAGACGCTCATGATCTCCGAGATCCAGGAGAACGACGTCGAGGCTCCGCGCCCGCCCGGTGACGACGTGGAGTGCCACGTGGAGCACCCGGAGGAGGGCGTGACGCGGGTCCAGGTGACCGTCAAGGGCGTGCCCGCGGCGAGCGGCGTCGTGTCGGTCGTGGACTCGGTGGCCGTCTTCGACCGCATCGAGACCGCCCCCGAGTACCGGCGCCGGGGCCTGGCCTCCTACGTGATGCGCTGCCTGACCCATGCGGTGCTCGACGAGGGGATCGAGACGGGGCTGCTCGCCGCGTCTCCCGAGGGCCGTCTGCTCTACGCCTTCCTCGGCTGGGAGGACGTGGCGGACATTCCCGTCTTCGCCCGCGCAGGTGCTTGAATCGAGGGGTGCCATACTCACTTCTGCGCTCCATAGGCCTGGCCCCCGACCGGGGAGAGCACGACCCTGAGCAGCTCCGCCATCTTCGGAGCCTGCCCGCCCGCGAGGCCCGGACCCGCCCGTGGCCCGAGTGGGTGGACTCCGAGGTGGCGGGCGCCTTCATCCGCACGGGCGTGCAGGAGCTGTGGAGCCACCAGGCCGAGGCCGTGGAGAGCGTCCGCGCGGGGAGCCACACGATCATCGCGACCGGCACGGCCTCCGGCAAGTCCCTGGCCTACCAGGTCCCCGTGCTCGACGCCGTGGCCAGGGGCGAGAGGGCCGACGCCATCACGCTCGCTGCCGCCGGGGCCACCGCCCTCTACCTCTCCCCGACGAAGGCCCTTGCGGCGGACCAGCTCCAGGCCGTCGAGGGGCTGGGCATCGCCGGGGTGCGCGCGAGCGTCTTCGACGGGGACACGCCCGCCAGCGAGCGCGCCTGGATCAAGAGCCACGCGAATGTGCTCCTGACCAACCCGGACATGCTCCACTACGGGATCCTGCCCAACCACGTCCAGTGGGCCCGGTTCTTCCGCCGGCTGACGTACGTGGTCATCGACGAGGCCCACTCCTACCGGGGTGTGTTCGGCTCCCACGTGGCCAACCTCCTCCGGCGGCTGCGCCGCATCTGCGCGCACTACGGGGCGGACCCGGTGTTCATCGGGGCGAGCGCCACCTCTGCCGAGCCTGCGGAGTCCTTCTTCCGCCTCATCGGGCAGCCGAGCAGGGCCGTGACGGAGGACGGCTCTCCGAAGGGCCCCAAGAGCATCCTCCTGTGGGAGCCCAGCCTGACCGAGTTCAGGGGGGAGAACGGGGCTCCCGTGCGGCGCTCCTCGATCGCGGAGGTCTCCGACCTCATGGCGGATCTCGTCTCCGCGCACACCCGCACGATCGCCTTCATCAAGTCCCGCAAGGGGGCTGAGGCCATCTCCTCGACCGTCTTCCGCCTGCTCGACGAGGTGGACCCCGCGCTGTCCGTGCGCGTGGCCGCCTACCGCTCGGGCTACCTTCCCGAGGAGCGCCGGGAGCTCGAGCGGCGGCTGCGCACGGGCGAGCTGCTCGGCATCGCCTCGACCCCGGCCCTGGAGATGGGCATCGACGTCGCCGGGCTGGATGCCGTCCTCGTCGCGGGTTGGCCCGGGACGCGCGCGTCCTTCTTCCAGCAGATCGGGCGGGCCGGGCGGAGCACCGAGGCCTCGATTGCGGTTCTCGTTGCGAGCGACGACCCGCTGGACACCTATCTGGTCCACCACCCGGAGGCGATCTTCGACCGCTCCGTGGAGGCCACGGTGTTCGACGCCGCCAACCCCTATGTCCTCGGCCCGCACCTCTGCGCGGCCGCGGCGGAGAAGCCCCTGACGCTCGACGACGTGCCCCTCTTCGGCCCGACCGCCCGGACCGTCCTCGACCAGCTCACCGCCCAGGGCTTCCTCCGCCGGCGCCCCGCCGGGTGGTTCTGGACGCACCCGGAGTCTGCCGCGGGGATGGTCAGCCTCCGGTCCGACGGCGGCGGCCCCCTGAGCATCATCGACGTCGAGACCGGAGCCCTGCTCGGCACGATGGACTCTCCGCAGAGCCATTACCAGGCGCATGCCGGCGCGGTGTACGTGCACCAGGGCGCGAGCTACATCGTGGACGCGCTCGACGAGCAGGACCACTGCGTGCTCGTGCACCGGGCCAACCCCGACTTCTACACGACGGCCCGGGACGTGACGAGCCTCGAGGTGCGCGGCGCCGAGAGAACCCTCGAGTGGGAGGGCGTCTCCGTGCGCTTCGGTGACGTCCAGGTGCAGACCCGGGTGGTCTCCTTCCAGCGCAAGGCCGTGGCCTCCGGGGAGGTGCTCGGGGAGGAGCCGCTGGACCTCGACGCGCGGGACCTCATGACGAAGGCCGTCTGGTTCGAGATCACGCCGCAGGTCCTCTTCGCAGCTGGGGTCGAGGAGGCGGACTTCCCCGGAGCGCTCCACGCGGCCGAGCACGCGATGATCGGCCTGCTGCCGCTCGTGGCGACGAGCGACCGCTGGGACATCGGCGGCGTCTCCACCGCGCTGCACGCGGACACGGGGACCCCCTCGATCTTCGTCTACGACGGGCACCCCGGCGGGGCGGGCTTCACCGAGCGCGCTTTCGAGACGGTCCGCGTGTGGCTCCAGGCGACGG
>JAGLBH010000123.1 GCA_018260285.1 Arthrobacter sp.
GCATCGGAGAGCGTCCATAGCCTGCTCGAGCTGGTTGTCGATATCCCACGCGTCGGCGGCGTCGATCGCCTCCTGGAGCTTGCCCATCTCCTCCATGAGGGAGTCGAAGTCCGCATCCGGGTTGGCCATCTCTTCAGAGATCTCGTTGTACCGCTGAATCTTGCCGTAGATCTCGCCGACGCCCTCCTGGACGTTGCCGAGCACGGTCTTCTCCTCGTTGAGCGGCGGCTCCTGGAGCAGGATGCCCACAGAGTAGCCGGGGCTCAGACGGGCCTCGCCGTTCGAGGGCTGGTCGAGGCCAGCCATGATCTTCAGGATGGTCGACTTACCCGCGCCGTTCGGTCCGACAACACCGATCTTGGCGCCGGGGAAGAACGACATGCTGACGTCGTCGAGAATGACTTTGTCCCCAACAGCCTTTCGGGCATGGGTCATGGTGTAAATGAATTCGGCCATACCACTAGGCTAGTCGCCCTGGGCCGGAAGTGCCGTATCAGGTGGGAAATCTCTCCCTGATGAGGCGCTCCCGGCCCCGCTTCGACCTCAGAAGGGCTCGGATCCTCCGGAGGACTGCGAGGTGTCCTCCCCTGAGGAACCAGCCTGCAGATCGTCAGCTCGGTCGTGAATCTCCCCGGTGACAGGATCCACCCCGTCGGGAGCCTCCGGCTCGGGGATGGGCCGGGCAGCAGGCTCGTTCCGAACCGCTTTGCAGCTCATGGACCTCAGGTCCGGTCCCACGGCTTCTGCAATGATCTCGACCTCGCGCCCCTGACGATCCTCCGACTGCCAGTCCCGCACCGACAAGCGGCCGGTCACGATGACCCGATCCCCCTTGTTGACCGAGCTCTGGATGTTCTGGGCCAGGTTCCGGTAGGCGAGCACCGTCGTCCAGCTCGTGGATCCCGTGACCCAGTCGTTGGCCTTGGGGCTGTGGAAGCGGTGAGTGCTGGCCAGGCGAAACGTCGCCGCCGGCACTCCGTTGTTGGTCGTGGCGGAGGCGACATTCGTCCCCACGACTCCGTACAAGACGATCTGCGGCATGCGCAGCTCCTTTCATGTGTGCGGCCCTCCGTGCGCCGGGGTGGCGCGGAGCACCAGATTGTGTGTGTAGTTGAACCGGAAGGGTCCCCCGGCGTCCGGCACAGAAGGCCCCGAGCAGGTGACCATGACCAGCTCATGCCTGCCGCCGGTCCTGAAGATGTCCTCGGAGGGCAGGTCCGCCTGAGCCACGGTGTAGAGGTCCGTGACGAGGTACTCGTGCACCGTCCCCGTCTCATCCGCCAGCCTCACGGACTGACACGGTGTGGCCCGGCGAAGCTCCGCCCACGGGGACAGCCGGCCGTCGTCGTGATCCACATGCCCCGCCATGAGGACGACGCCGCTCCTGCCTCCCGGCCGCGCCCCTGACAGATCCAGTGCGCCCTCAGGGGCGGGCGGCAGGGTGATGGCGCCGCCGTCCTTCCCCGTGGGCAGCCACCTCGCGGGACTCGTCCGGCCGGCAAGAGCCCAGGTCCCCGGAGGCACCTCCCCGCGCGGCTCCCCTCCCCTCGGGGACGAGGACCTGGAGCAGGTGCGGTGACGGAACGTGCTCTGAGGCGCGGGGGCCTCTTTCATCCCGCCCGGAGAAGTCGAGACCCTTCCATAGGGCGCGGGCTCCTCGAGGAGGGGCAGGCCGCTCCCTCCGGGCTGAGCAGCCAAACCCGAGGCCAGGATGAGGGCGCCTGCGATGGCAGCAAGCGCCCCCACCCCCTCCGCCGCGCATCCCCTGCGTCGCCGACGCACCGGCGAGGTTACTTCCGTGCCCCGCGGCCGCGCAGGAAGGAGTAGGCTCCCCCTCCGAGCAGCAGGCTCCCCAGTGCCCCACCGATCCAGGGGGCAGGACCGCCGGGCAGAGTCCCGGCATTCCCTGTGCGGAGGGTCGTGGCGCGCCCGTTCCTCTCTCCCGGAACGGCGGTCCGCTCGACATCGCACTGGTCCGTGTCATCGTCAACGGACCCGTTGGCCTCGCAGGTGTCCGACCCGTGAGAGGACGGCCCTCCCGGGTGGGAGACGCGGACCGTGTTCTCCACGGACCGGTCTCCTGTCTCCTCCGTGCGGAGGGCCGCCGTGGCCTTCACTGTGAGGCTCTTCCCGGGGGCAAGCTCCGGAATGTGCCAGCTGTCCCCTTCCGTGCGCGTGCCCTGAGGCACCTCCGTGAAGGACAGGGTGTTCGCCTCATGGCCTGCTCCGAGCATGTCCCGGACGGTGACTTCCCTGGCGGCGCTTCCCCCGGCGTTCTTCACCTCAATGATGTACTGCGCCTCACGGCTTCCGGACTCCAGGGGGCTCATCAGCTTCTTGTCCACTTTGAGCAGAGGGGGCGCGGGGAGAGGAGTCTCCGTGATGTCACAGCCGTCTGTGTCCGCGTCCGTTCCCTCATTGGGCTGGCATTCGCCGTCCCCGTTCTTCCCCCCTGGGACGTCCCCCGGCTGTGTCGGAGCCGAGGGGTCGGGAGGGGCCGTCACCGTGACGCGATTGACCGCCTTGCGCGTGCCTGAGTCCCCACCGGTCTCGCGTGCCACCGGGAGGGTCACGAGGATTGAGCGGGACTCCCCCGCCGGAAGCTCAGGAAGGATCCAGACTCCTCCTTCCGTGCGCGTCCCCTCGGGAGCGGCTTGATAGGACAGACCCGCTGTCGGATGCCCTGGGCCGCCGTGATCCTCCACCCTGACATCCCGCGCGGGCAAGCCGCCGGAATTCTTGACGGTGATCCGATAGGTGAGGGTCCCGTCCGTGGCTGCGCGCGTCGAATCATGAAGGGTCTTGTCAATCTGCAGTCGAGGCGGCTCAGGCAGCCTGGTCTTCACGATGTCGCAGCCGTCGGTGTCCGAGGCGGCATCCACATTCGGGGCGCACTCTCCGTCCTTCGGTCGCGGGTGACGGGGATTCTCCACGGTGACGACGTTGACGGCCTCACGTCCTGCGGCCTCCGCGACGATGCGCGCCCGAACCCGCACCTTCTTCTCCTCCCCTGCGCCGAGAGTTCCCACCGTCCACGTTCCCCGGTCAGCCCGTGTTCCCTGAGGCGGATCGAGCACTGCGATGGAGGCCGGGTCGATCCCCTCGCCTCCGTGGTCTTTGACCACCACATCCGTGGCAGGAGTGCTGCCGCTGTTTCGAACGGTGATTGTGTACTCCGTCTCCTCACCCGGACGCGCCGGCTTCTCCGAGGCCTCCTTGCTCACCTGGAGAGCAGCCGCCTCCTTCGGGGAGACGGCCTGCGCGGAGCGGATCATTCTCAGGTCGGTGTTCACGCCCCCGCGCCCCGACCGTGCCCAGGCGACGTTCTCGTAGCGGTCCTGCGGCAGGTTGTTCTCCACGGAGAAGGGAAGGTGCGCTTGGAGCGTCTGCCCGGGCTTCTGCCCCTCGGCCAGAAGAAGCACGGCCGTGTATCCGTTCTCAGGGACCTTCTCCTCCCAGCCTTCGCCTGGGGTGTTCAGGCCCGCTCCCGCGTTGCTCGGGTGAGCGGGGTCCGGATTCAGGGCGGAAGGGTCTTTCGCTGTGTAATAGGCCTTGAACCCGCCGCTCAGTCGCAGCGGCTCGCGGTACCGCACAGCCCCGGAGAAATGCGTCCCCCGCCCGTCTCCGATGTGCGGAAGGATATCGACGACGGCCACTCTGTCCGCAGCGGTGGATGTCATGTTCTTCTCCGTGATGATCCACTCGTTCTTCCCGTTGAAGGCCATCTCCGGTGCTGCTGCAGTCTTGGTCAGGCTCGTCGTGTTCGCCCCGTCCAGGGGAACGTCCACCGAGGATTCAGCCCGGGCGAAGTCCATTCCCGGATCGATGAAGGCAGAGGTGTTCTGGGTCAGATGGGCGACCTGCGCCACTGATCCGTACGCCTTGGCCGAGACATAGATGACCGTCTGCGCCCCTTTGTTGAGCGCCCCCTTGGCGGGATAGGTGAGCACCGTGGTTCCGTCGTCGTTCTTGGTGACCTCAGAGCCCTGCGGAAGCCGGGTCTCATCCAGCGCGAGAGAGGCCGGGATCTTCACCGTGCCCTTGAACGTGTGCGGCTCATGGCGATGCGGAGCCAGGTTCGGGTGCCGGGCGAAGGCGCGGTCTGTGAGGGTGATGGCCGCCTGCTCTCCCGCTCGCAGCAGCGCCTTGTCGGAGGACGTGAGGGATTCCGTGAAGAAGGGGGCGAGCGTCACCACGTCTGTGCGGTACGACTTTCCCCGAATCTCGGGGTACCGCTTGGACAGGGACGGGCGGGAGGCGTTGTTGGCCTGGTCGTGGACGGGAAGGTAGTGGTTCTTGACCTCCAAGGCTGAGAAGGAGAAGACTTTTCCGTCGAAATCCTTCGTGAGGCCATCTCCCAGGAACTCGACCGGCACATAGAGATTGTCCATGCGCCCCTGGGCGTCTGGCTGGACGTTCCGAGCGGCACGATGGACTGCCTCCGAGTAGGAGATCGAGATGACCGTTGCGTCCTCCGGCAGAGCGCCCCCGCTCTGGTACTTCAGCGTGCGGAGGTCGCCCGTGTGCTCCGGGAGGGGGTCCCGTGACCACGAGATGAACGTGGGCAGACTGTTCCTGTCGTAATAGACGATGTCCCCGCCGCCGATCTGCACGCCCACCTTGGTTCCGGAGAACTTGGTGAACCCCGGATCGATGGTCACGAATCCCCGGGACGGCACCACCTGGTCGGCAGTCCCCGGCGTCACGTGCCGGTTGATGCCCGAGCTGGAGACGACGACGGCCTGCTCCCCCGCTTGCGCACGGAGGGGTGACCCTGGGTTGGCGCCGCTGAGCAAGCCGGCGTTGTTCGCGTCCGGGACGAGCTCCGGCATGGGGCGCCGGTGGAACCATGCCCCGATGGTTCCGATCGAGCTCTGTCCCCAGAAGCGCGTGGTCAGCTGGGAGCGATCCGTCTGGGCCATCGGCGTGCCGTGCTTCGTCCTGATGGAAATGTTCTCTGCCGTCAGAGTGAACTCGAAGGTCTTGTCCTTGGCGGCGCCGCGCTCGGCATTGCGGAAGATGAGAGGCAGACGCACCTCCTCGCTGCGCAGGCGCGCGCTTCCGGGGGTGCCGTCACCTGGAACGCGGATCAGCTTCAATCCCCGCACCTCTACATGGAAGACGCCCCTCTTCACGTCTTTCGTCACAGTGAAAGCGGGGCTACCCGCCGGCGGCTTCTCCGGGAGCACATCGAGGAGGGAGAAGATCTCCTCGTCGGAGTCCCCGGGACGCAGGTCAAACGAGATGACCGGGCCGAGCGCCGCCGCGTCTTCGGGAATGTTGAGCGTAAAGACGGATCGAATCGACTCGCGAGAGGTGCCGGCAGCCATCGCCCAGTGCTTGTGGTCCTTCCAGAAGACCAGATCAGCCTCGAGCCGGGCCTGGATGGGAAGTGC
>JAGLBH010000124.1 GCA_018260285.1 Arthrobacter sp.
GCTCCCTGCCCGCCGTGGCCGCGGTGCTCCAGTCCGTCTCCCTCGAGGAGTGCCAGCGTCTCGCGCAGCTGGCCCTGGACCAGGACACCGCCCTCCAGGCCCGCGACGCCGTCCGCAGCGCTCTCCCCGTCCTCGAGGAGCTGGGCCTCTAGTCGGGGCAGGGGCAGGGCACACTGTCCATCCCCCCTCCCGAGACAGAAGAACCCCCGCACTGCTGCGGGGGTTCTTCTGTCTCGGCCTCATGCAGAGGGCCGCTGCGGGGACGGGCTACTCGGCGTCGAGGTCCCGGGAGAGGAGCGCTGCGAGCTCGTCGAGAGCCTTGTCGGCGCCGTCGCCCTCGGCGCGGAGGACAACCTCTTCGCCGTGGCCTGCGCCGAGGCCCATGAGCGCCAGGATGGACGCGGCGTCCACCGGCTCCTCGCCAGCCTTCTCGATGGTGATGTCCAGGTCGTCGTACTCGCCGGCGGCTTCAGCGAAAATGGCGGCCGGGCGGGCGTGCAGGCCCGATGCCGAGGCGATCTTTACAGTGCGTTCTGCCATGGTGTTCTCCTTTGGAATGCGGTCTCTGGTCAACTCTAGGCCACGCGGGCCTGAGCTTCGGTGACCTGTGCAAGCACGCCCGCGTAGAGCGGGTGGTCCTTCTCCAGGCCGGTCACGCGGGTCACGATCTCCTCGGCCGGGGATGCCTTGAGGTCGGCCTGGAGGGCCTGGGCCTCGTCGTCGGAGTCGACGTCGAACGCGAGCACCGCGCCCACCGTCTCCAGGAGGGCCTCGGTGGACAGGCCCCGCTCGGCGGCCTCGGCGGCCGGCCCGATGAAGCGCTCGTGGCGGGAGAGCTTGCGCAGCGGAGCCCGGCCCACGCGCGTGACTGTGTCCGGCAGGTACGGATTGGCGAAGCGCACGAGGATCTTGTCCACGTAGGCCTGCTGCTCCGCGTCCGTGAAGCCGTGCTTGGCCACAAGGAGGGCCTTCGTCTCGGCGAGGACGGCCTCCACCTGGGCGCGGGTCTCCGGCTGGGCCAGGGCGTCGGAGAGCTTCTCCACGCCCGCCCGGTAGCCGAAGTAGGCGCTCGTCGCGTGGCCCGTGTTGACCGTGAAGAGCTTGCGCTCGATGTACGGCCCCAGGTCCTCGACCCAGGTCACGCCCGGAATCTCAGGCCGGCTCTCCCCGAAGGGGCCGGACTCGATGGCCCACTCGAAGTAGGACTCCACCGTGACGTCCAGCCCGGAGCCCGGCTCCTGGTTGGGCACGATCCGGTCCACGGCCGTGTTGGCGAAGAGGGCCTTCCTGGCCAGCTCCTCCTCCGGCACGATCGCCCGGATGTGCTCGGCGAGCGTGTCCGTCGCGTTGATCGCGTTCTCGCAGGCCATGACCGCCACGGGCCCTCGGTCTGCGGAGCGCGCCTGGATGCCCGCGGCGATCGCGGGGGCCACGAACTTGAGGATCGTCGGCCCCACGGCGCACGTGACGATGTCCGCCGTGGCGATCTCCTCGGTGAGGCGCTCGGCCTCCGTGGAGGAGTTGACCGCGGAGAAGTCCGTCACGACGACGTCGCGGCTCTCCTGGCCCACCTCGTGGACCACGTAGGAGTCTGCGGCGGCAAGCTCCTCGATGAGCTGGGCGTTGACGTCAGCGAAGACGATGTGCGCGCCGGCGCCGTGGAGCAGCGAGCCCACGAAGCCTCGGCCGATGTTGCCCGCCCCGAAGTGGACGGCCTTGAGCTGGTTGTCTGACATCAGTCGTTGACCTTTCCGAGAATGCTGAGGATCTCCTCGTCCGTCCGGGCCTCCATGATCTTGGCCACGGCGGCCTTGTCCGAGAAGACCTTGGCGATGCGGGAGAGGAGGCTCAGGTGGTCCTTGCCCTTGCCCGCGATGCCGATGACGACCTTGACCTCTTTGCCGTTCCAGTCAAGACCCGTGGGGTACCGGACGAAGGAGAGCGCGGAGGTGCGGATGAGGTCTTTCGCCTCGTTCGTGCCGTGCGGGATGGCGAGGAAGCTGCCCATGTAGGTGGAGACTGACTTCTCGCGATCGTGCATGGCCGAGACGTAGGACTGGTCGACGGCGCCGGCCGCCACGAGGAGCCCGCCGGCCTCGTCGATCGCCTCTTCCATGGTAGCCGCGCGGCCCTGAAGGACCACGGACTCCGCGGGGAGGATCGGGGCCGAGGCAGACGGCGCGGCCGAGGCGGCAGCCCCTGCAGCGGGGGCCTCAGCCGCCGGGCGCTGCACGGGAGAGCTCTCCGCCGCGCGGCGTGCCGGAGCGTGGTGACCGGCGGCCGCGGCGTCGTCGTCGGACGTCTCGGAGGAGGTGCCCAGGGAGGCGACGATCTGGTCGTACTCCGGCGCGTTCATGAAGTTGTCCACCGTGACGAGGCGCGCGGAGGGGACCTTCGGCTGAGCGCGGTCGGCGAGGTCCTGGTGGACCACCACGAGATCCCACTCGTCCGTGAGGTTCGCGATGGCGGAGTTGGTCACGGAGACCTCCGGGTGGCCGGCCGCCTTGAACTTGTTGCGGAGCACCGAGGCGCCCATGGCGGAGGAGCCCATGCCGGCGTCGCACGCGAAGACGACCTTGCGGATGGGGCCCGACGCCGCGGCCGTGCCGGTGAGCGCCGAGGCGACGGAGGACTTCTTGCCCTTCATCTCCTCCATGCGGGAGGTGGCGGCGGTGAGGTCGCCCTCGCCCTTGTCCTTGGAGAACTTGAGGATCGGGGCGGCGATGGCGAAGGAGACCGCCGTCGCGACGAGCACTGCGAGGCCCACGGTGAGCTTGTCGCCCTGAGCGGCCATGAGCTCCACGGCGATGATCGAGCCCGGCGCTGCCGGACCGGTCAGGCCGTCATGGAAGAGGGAGAGCGTGGCGATGCCGGCCATGCTGCCGCCGATCGTCGCGAGGAGCAGCTGCGGCTTCATGAGCACGTACGGGAAATAGATCTCGTGGATGCCGCCGAAGAAGTGGATGATGCCCGCGCCGAAGGCCGAGGACTTCGCCGCGCCGCGCCCGAAGAGCATGTACGCGAGGAGCACGCCCATGCCGGGGCCGGGGTTGGCCTCGAGGAGGAAGAGGATCGACTTGCCCGCGGACTGGACCTGCTCCGAGCCGATCGGCGTGAGGATGCCGTGGTTCAGGGCGTTGTTGAGGAAGAGGATCTTCGCGGGCTCGATGACGAGGGCCGTCAGGGGCAGAAGCCCAGCGGAGACGAGGGCGTCGAGGCCCTTCGTCAGCAGGCCGGTGAAGGCGGTGACCGCGATGGCCACGCCCTTCATGCCGATGAGCGCGAGGATGAGACCCCAGATGCCGGCCGAGAAGTTGTTGACGAGCATCTCGAAGCCGGGCTTGATCTTGCCGTCCCAGAGGCTGTCGATCTTCTTCATCGTCCAGCCGCCCAGCGGGCCCATGATCATGGCGCCGATGAACATCGGGACGCTGGAGCCTGCGATGACGCCCATCGTGGCGATGGCGCCGATGACGCCGCCGCGGTGGCCGTGCATCATCTTGCCGCCCGTGTAGCCGATGAGCAGGGGCAGCAGGTAGGTGATCATGGGGCCGACGATGCCGGTCCAGGCCACCTCCTTGCCGTCCACCATGTGGGTGCCGAAGCCCCCGACCTCAGGCCACGGGAAGGGGCCCTTCTCGATGAAGAGGGCCGTGATGAGGCCCCACGCGATGAACGCGCCGATATTCGGCATGACCATTCCGGAGAGGAAGGTTCCGAATCGCTGCACGCCCATGCGCGCAGTGGCACCGGCGGATCTGCGCGGCGCCTCAGTCGATGTAGACATTTCGTATTCCTTAGAAACCCGCGAAAAGCGGAGAATTTAGCAAAGCAAAATAATTAGGCCTGCGGGGCGGAGGCCAGGCGGTCCAGCCACTGCAGGAAGAGCGCATACTCAGCAGGCGTCAGCCGGGATGTCTCTGAGGCCTGGAGCGCTGCGCTGAGGGCAACGGCCGCGGAGACGTAGGAGGGACAGGGGGTCGCGTCGTGGGCGTCTCCGCTGACGAACGAGCGGAGAAGGATCTCCCGTGAGGAGCGGGAGGCCGCGAGGCCGCCCTCCTCCTCAGATGCGCCGATGGCGAGGATCGCTGCGCCGACGTTCGCTGCGAGCAGGGAGCGCTTGGAGGCTTCGACGGAAGCCGTGAGCGCGCCGGACTGGGCCAGCTCGGTGAGGGCCGGGAGGTAGAGGGCCTCCGCCTGCTTGAGCCCCGGCTGGGTCTTGTACGTGGTTCCGAAGAGGCGGTCGAAGAGCTGCGGGTAGCTGCGCCCGTAGTCCACGAGCGCGTCCCACGCCTGGGCGAGGGCCCCCAGGGGAGACTCTGCGGGCGTGGAGGCGTGATCGGCGACGGTCTGGGCGAAGTGCTTGACCGCAGCTTCTTCCAGGAGCGAGTCCTTGTCGCCGAAGTGGTGATACAGCGTGGGCGCCGTCACGGCGGCTCGGTCCGTGATCGCGCGCGTTGAGACAGCAGAGGGAACCTGTTCGATCAGCAGATCGGTCGCAGCGTTGAGCAGCCGGTCCCTGGCGGGAAGGGGAACCTCATGGGTGTCGTGGATATCTGTCATTTAGGTAGACTAACTCATATCTGCGCGCTATAAACCGTGTTGCCCTAAAAATTCTCCTTCCGTCAATTTCTCACAGGATCGGGCGGCCCTCTCCGCAGAGAGAGCCGCCCGAGAGTCCGCGCCTACAGGCGGGCCAGCGCCTCCGTCGGGCGCTCGATGCAGTCCGCCACGAAGCGGAGAAAGCCGCCCGCCGTGCCGCCGTCGCACACGCGGTGGTCAAACGCGAGCGTGAGCTCCATGACCTGGCGCACGGCGATCGAGGAGGAGCCGCTGCGGGAGCGCTTGACCCACGGCCGCTCGATGACCCGGCCCATGCCGAGGATCGCCACCTCGGGGGTGTTGATGATCGCCGCCGACCCGTCCACGCCGAACACCCCGTAGTTGTTCACCGTGAACGTGCCGCGGGTCAGCTCGGCCGGGGTGCACTTGCCCTCGCGGGCCTTGACCGCCAGCTCCCGGATGGCCCCGTCCAGCTCCTGGGCGCTCATGCGCTCGGCGTGCTCGATGGAGGGCACCACGAGCCCGCGCGGCGTCTGGGCGGCGAACCCCAGGTTGATCCCGTCGAACGCCACGAGGCGCTGGCCGTCGTCGTCGCTCTCCACGCGCATCGCGAGCTCTGGATACCGGGCAAGCCCCGCGGTGGCGAACCGGGAGACGAACGCGAGGAGCCCCGGGGCGCTGCCCGTCTCCTCCTTGAGCCGGGCGCGCAGGCGCATGAGGCGGGTCGCGTCCACATCCACCCAGACCGTGGCCTCGGGGATGTCGCGGCGGGACTTCGCCATGGACTCGCTGACAACCTTCCGCAGTCCCTTGAC
>JAGLBH010000125.1 GCA_018260285.1 Arthrobacter sp.
GGCCTACGCCAACCTGGCCATTCGCGGGCGCAAGGCCCCTCAGGTCATCGCCGAGCAGATCCCGCGCGCCCTCGAGCTGCGGCCCACCCTCGTCACGTGCTATGCCGGAGGCAACGACATCCTCCGCCCCCGCGTGGACGTGGACGACATCGTCGAGCGCTACAGCTCCGCCCTGCTCCAGCTCAAGGAGCAGGGGGCCGACGTCGCCGTCTTCACCGCCTTCGACTCCGGCCGGTCCAAGACGTTCGCCGCTACCCGCAACCGCTACGCCCTCTACAACGAGCTCATCCGAGAGGCGGCAGATGCCTACGGGTTCGCCCTCATCGACTTCTGGCGCATGCGCGAGCTGCACGACCAGCGCTACTGGGACCAGGACCGCCTCCACCTGTCCTCGCTGGGCCACCAGTACATGGCCTCGCAGGTCCTCCGCGCGCTGGGCCAGTCCGACGTCGTCGACGCCGTCCCGGAGCTCGGCCCCGAGGCCCCGCTGAGCCGCGCGGAGAGGCTCCGCGCAGACGCCCAGTGGGCCCGCGAGCACTTTGTGCCATGGGTGGGCCGCAGGGTGCGCGGAGTGTCCTCCGGAGACGGAATGAGCCCCAAATATCCCGAGTTTGTGACAAATCTGACAAAAAACGCCTGAGCCCCCAGTCTCATGCGGTGAGGCAGGCTGACCTCACTGTCTTATGGCGGGGAAATGCCATCGCTCGGTGGGCAAATGACGTGAGTGTCGGTAGCGTGAAATGCCTTGATCGGGGCCGAAAGCCTCGACCGGGGCCGAACCGCCCCGTCACCTACGGACAGAAGGCACACTTATGCCCCCCGCTTACACGGCTGAGGCTGATCAGAAGACTTCGCCGAAAAAGACCATTCAAGTGCGCAAGCGCAGGCTGCGCAGAGACGACGTGCACGTCGTCGACAAGCCCACCCTCAAGACCGCCATGGGCGGCACCCTCGTCGGCAACTTCATGGAGTGGTACGACGTCGGCGTCTACGGCTACCTGGCCGTCACGATGGGCTACCTCTTCCTGCCCGAGGGGAGCGACGCCGCCCAGAAGCTCTTCGGCCTCGCCACTTTCGCGGTGACCTTCGTGGCCCGCCCGCTCGGCGGCGTGGTCTTCGGCCACCTCGGCGACAAGATGGGCCGCCAGAAGGTCCTGGCCGCCACGCTCATCATGATGGCGAGCTCCACGGTGCTCATCGGCCTGCTGCCGACGGCGGCCGTCTGGGGCATCTGGGCCACGATCATCCTCGTGCTGCTCAAGCTCCTCCAGGGATTCTCCACCGGCGGCGAGTACGCGGGCGCCACGACGTTCGTCTCCGAGTACGCCCCGGACAAGAAGCGCGGCTATTTCGCGGCCTTCCTGGACCTCGGCTCGTACCTCGGCTTCGCGTTCGGCGCCCTGCTCGTGACCGTCCTCGAGGTGGTCCTCAGCCGCGAGGACATGCTCGCCTACGGCTGGCGCATTCCGTTCCTCGTGGCCCTGCCCCTGGGCGCCTCCGCGATCTACTTCCGCATGAAGATCGAGGAGTCTCCCGCCTACGCCGCCGCGCAGGACGCAGCGGAGAACCGCAACGAGGCCGTCGTCGACGACAAGATGACCGAGTCCGGCACGAAGGGCGTCCTCAAGCACTACTGGCGCGAGATCATCGTGGCCTTCTTCCTCGTGGCCGCCGCGAACACCACGGGCTACGCGCTCACCAGCTACATGCCCACGTACCTCACGGACAACCTCGGCTACGACGTGCTCAAGGGCACGGCCATCACCGTCCCGATCCTCGTGGTCATGGCGCTGCTCATCCCCTTCGGCGGCCGCCTCTCGGACCGCATCGGACGCCGCCCGGTCCTGTGGATCGCCGCCGGCTCGACCTTCCTCTTCGCGATCCCGGCCTTCAAGCTCATGGCTCTCGGCGAGGTGTGGGCGACGGCGCTGGGCCTGGCCCTCATGGCCTTCTCCGTGCTGTTCTACGTGGCGAACCTCGCCTCGGCCCTCCCGGCCCAGTTCCCCACGGCCTCGCGGTATGCGGGCATGGGCATCGCGTACAACCTCGGCGTCGCGCTCTTGGGCGGCACCGCCGGCCTCATCATGGAGGCGCTCGTCCAGGCGACCGGCGACAACATGATGCCGGCCTACTGGCTCATGTTCATGGCGGCCGTGGGCGGCGTGACCGTGTACTTCCTCAAGGAGTCCGCGAATCGCCCCCTGCCCGGGTCCTTCCCGTCCGTGGAGACGGAGGAGGAGGTCCGCCCGCTCCTGGAGAACCAGAGCGAGGACGAGACCATCGACTACAACGAGCTTCCCCTCGACGTGGTCCCCGTGACGCACCCGGACGTCGTCTCTGACGAGGAGGCGGAGACCTACACGGTGCCCGCCGAGTCCGTGGACGACGACGTTCTGGCCGAGGCGCGTGAGCACCAGTCAACCGGCGGCGATCCTGCGGGCGAGGCAGCTCCGCGCAGGGCCCAGTAGACCCGGTTTTGCTTTAACACAAGAGCGCCTACTAAGATGGGAAGGCGTTAAGTCATGCTTTGCCGTGTCTTCGTTGGGTCTTCCGACGGTCATGGCAGGGGATAGCACCCGCATCGCAGACTACCTCTCCTGGGAAAACAAGGGAGGCAGTTCTCACCGTTTTCTCGCGGCGAGGGGCCCGCGGCTGGTTCTCACCCAGCTTGGTCACCCTCCGGAAAGCTGCAGTACGCACGGTGTCACTACTGGCGGCGGGGGCGCTCTTGATCGCAGAGGGATCTGTTGAAAAGAACCCCCGCAAGTTACTACATCTTTGAGGAGTGATCATGGCAGCAAATTGCCAGGTGACCGGAGCCAAGCCTGGGTTCGGCCACAGTATTTCGCACTCGCACCGCCGCAACAAGCGTCGGTTCGACCCGAATATTCAGAAGAAGCGCTACTGGGTTCCGTCCCTGCGCCGTAACGTCACGCTGACTCTGTCGGCTCGTGGCATCAAGACGATCGACGTCCGCGGCATCGACGCTGTCGTTGCCGAACTTATCGCGAAGGGTGTGAAGCTCTAGTGGCTAAGAAGGACAAGGACGTTCGTCCCATCATCAAGCTCAAGTCCACCGCGGGCACGGGTTTCACGTACGTGACGCGCAAGAACCGTCGTAACGATCCGGACCGCATGGTTCTGAAGAAGTACGATCCGGTTGTTCGTCAGCACGTTGATTTCCGAGAGGAGCGCTAAACCATGGCAAAGAAGTCCAAGATTGCTCGCAACGAGCAGCGCAAGGTCATTGTTGAGCGCTACGCCGCAAAGCGCGCCGAACTGAAGAAGACGCTCGTTGACGAAAACGCAACGGACGAGGCACGCGAGGAAGCACGTCTGGGTCTCCAGAAGCTCCCCCGCAACGCTTCGCCGGTGCGCGTTCGCAACCGCGACCTCATCGACGGCCGCCCGCGCGGCACGTTCCAGAAGTTCGGGATCTCCCGCATCCGCTTCCGCGAGATGGCCCACAAGGGCGAGCTTCCGGGCATCACCAAGTCTTCCTGGTAAGACCTCTCTGCCCCTCGCGGGCGGAACACAGCAAGGCCCCATCACTCAGGCTCACGCCTGGGCGGTGGGGTCTTGCTGCGTCGTGGGGTGTCTTAGCGGGCAAAGGCCCTGCAGGTCGGTGCCCTGCTAGCGTCCGAGGAACCAGGACAGGGCGGACATGTAGGCCACGATGACGACGAAGATCCACGGGCCGGCCTTGATCGCCGCGCTGGTGGCGCGGTGGGGCTGGCGGCCCTCCTCGGTGAGGTCCTCTCCCGTGAGGGGGCTGGAGATGGGGTCCGGGCTGAGCGCCGTGCGGCCGAAGAGCACCGCCGCTGCCAGAAGTGCGAGCCCTGTTCCGAGCGTGACCCACGGGGAGATCTGGACGAGCTCCTGCCTCAAGAAGAGCGTGGCACCCATGCTCGCTGGCATAAAGATCACCACCGCCGCGATGAGGAGCCCCATGGATCGCAGGAGCCGGTCGGCGAATCGCGCGAAGAGGACGAGCATGGCCAGGAAGAGAACTGTCGAGACGACCGCACCGAGTGTCACCGAGACGAGCTGCTCCCGCGCAAGGGCCCACACGGCGTCGGGAACGAGGGTCACGCTCTCCACGCCGGCGAAGATCGGGAAGAGGACGCGGGCCCAGGAGGCGGCGCCTGTCGGCTTCTGCCGGTGCGGCGCGAACTCGAGGGCCCGGGCGTATTCCTGCGGTGAGCCAAAAGCCTCTGAGGGCGTCTCTCCCGATTCGGCGCAGTGGGAGCGGACGACGGAGAGCGCATCCCCGATGCCGTCCCCCGTGATCTCGCGCAGGCGCAGCTCGAGGATGAACGCCTCCTCCCAGGCCTTGGCGGACAGGGCGCGCTGGTTTCCGGATGCAGCATTCATGATGGGTCCTTCAGGAAATCGGTGGTGTGTTCGGCGAAGGCCAGCCACTGGGCTCGCTGCCTCGAGTACTCCTCGCAGCCGGCGGGGGAGAGCGTGAAGCACTTCCGCCCCGGCCCGCCCTCGCCGGCCCTCCAGGTGACCTCGACGAGCCCGGCGTTCTCGAGCCGGGCGAGGAGCGGGTAGAGGGTGCCGCCCTTGATGGAGCCGAATCCTGCGGCTTCAAGGCGGTGCGAGATGGCATAGCCGTAGGTCTCCCCGTCCGCGAGAATGCGCAGGACGGCCAGGGTGAGCGTTCCGCGGAGCCACTCGGTGGGCCAAGAGGAATCTGACATGGCTAGATCGTATGACAATCTAGTCAGAGTGTCTACCTACTGTCTCCGGCTGGGTCGACCCCTGCCCCTGTCGGGTGTGCAAACGGCCCCGCAACCCCTCGCAGCCTGGGGAAACACCCGAAAAGCGGCGGTATCTTGCGCTTTTGCCCCCGGACGCTGGTAAGTTCGGAACTAAAGCCGGAGCCTGGCTCCGTCTCCCCCCCCGATTCCATAAACACGTCCAGGAGGACACACATGGCTATGAACCGCAGCGAACTCGTCGCAGCCGTCGCAGAGAAGTCCGGCAACTCGCAGGCAGCCGTCAACGGCGTGCTTGACGCCGTCTTCGAGGTCTTCACCGCGCAGATCTCCAAGGGCGAGAAGGTCACGATCCCGGGCTGGCTCGCCGTCGAGCGCACCGACCGCGCCGCTCGCAAGGGCCGCAACCCGCAGACCGGCGCTGAGATCGAGATCCCGGCAGGCCACGGCGTGAAGCTCACCGCCGGCTCCAAGCTCAAGGCTGCAGTCGCCAAGTAGGCATCCCATCGGCCCCAGGCCGATCCCGAGGAGGGGCCGCACCGAACAGGTCGGCCCCTTCTCTGTGCTCGCGGCGATTTTCCCCCGCCGGTAGAATGGGAACTCCGGCCTCTGTGCCGGGCAGAAATCATC
>JAGLBH010000126.1:0-3752 GCA_018260285.1 Arthrobacter sp.
GCCTCGGCGAGCTGCGAGGGCTCGACGAGCGTGAGGGTGCCCGGCCGCAGCTCCTCCATCTCCTCGGTGTAGCGCACGCGCGGCGCAATGGGCTTGCGGCCGGCAGAGATCCACGTGTTGATGGAGCCCGAGGCGGAGAAGTGCTGGTGGAAGCACACGGGGATGAGGGGCGAGCGCAGATGCGCGCCCAGTGAGCCGTCCGGCAGGTAGCCGGTGACGGCGAACTCCACCCCGAGGCGGGCGGCCCGCTCGGCGAGCTGGTCCGCGAGCCAGTCGTGCCCGGTGGCGACCGCTCCGAGGGCGAGCACCCGCACGCCGCGACTGCCCTCGGGTGTGCCGACGAGGGCCCCGGCGGCGTCGATCGCCTCCTCATACCCCTTGCCGGGATAGATGAATCCGAAGACCGCGACCGTCAGCGGCTCCTCGGATGAGTCCTCGCCCGGGGTCTCTCGCGGGGTGCCGCTCGTCTCCGGCGCGTCCGGGAGGGGGAGGGGGACGACGCCGACCGGCGTTCGGCCAGGCCCCGCAGGACGGGCTGTTCCGCCGGCGGGAGTGATCCCCGCCTCGCGGAGCAGCTCTGCCTCATGGCGGGAGTTGACGACGACCTGGTCTGCGGCCTGGACCACGCGGGCATAGGCGGCGGTCCGGAGGGGGAAGTTGGCCTCGCCGTCGCTGGGCTGGGGAACGTCGTGGAGGGTGACGCCCAGCCACTCGGCGCGCTCGGCGAGCCACTCGATCCGGGAGGCGGCCTGGGCGGCGGGCCGGCCGTAGAGCTGGTCCGTGAAGTGGAGGGCAATGCGGCCCAGGGGAGTGGCAGCCGAGGCTTGGAGGTCCTCCCACGTGTCGAACCGCGCCACAGGCGCCCCGAGGGCCTCGGCCACCTGGAGCGCGTACGTGGTGACGCCGTGCTGCTCGGGGCCGACGACGAGGTGCAGGGGCAGGCTCATGCCGCTGCCGGATTCGGCAGGCCCAGGAGGGCGAGCGTCTCGGCGTGGCGCTCCAGCCCCGCACGGACGAACCCGGGATGCTCCCGGTACCAGGCGAGCTGGAGGGCCCGGATCTCGGGCTCGGGAACCTCTGCGCCCCCGACCGTCCACTCGTGGGAGGGCACGGGGAACACCTCGGCTGCCGCGGCCTCGACCCGGCCGACGATGCCGCCGAGCATCTCGAAGTCCGGCCCCTGGGGGGAGGTCGGGGCATCCCAGCCCATCGCCTCGATGATCGCGCCGACGGCCCGTTCGAAGAAGGCGTTCGTCGGGTGGTTGAGGGTGTGGTGCGTCCGGTAGCGGCCTGTGTCCTCGGCGAGCAGCCCGGAGATCCGCACGGTCCCGTGGCGCTCCTCCCGGGAGCGCATCGCCTCGACGGAGGTCTGCGACAGGCGGCGGACGGCGTCGGGCCCCACGCAGGCTGTGAGCTCGCTGAACCGCGCGTTCATCGCGGGAGTCCACGCATCCTCGGAGGGAAACTCGTGCGCCGTGATGAGGGTGCGCAGGTCGTGATAGGGCACGCCGGGCGGGTCGATCGAGGGGGCGAAGCCCGGGCGGACCGTCACCTGGAAGGGGAAGAGCCCGGCAAAGCGCAGCACGGGGACGAGGAGCGTCTGGGCCCCGCTCGGCAGCAGGTCCGCCAGCTGGGCGCTGCCCACCGGAAGTCCGTGATAATCCGGGCCGACGGGCTGGCTGATGAGCGCGTCCGCCCTCCGGACGAGGCGCTCAAGGAGCGGAACGTCCTCCGCCGTCAGCTCGTGGACGGGGGGAATGCGGACGGCGGTGGCCCCCGCCGTCTCCAGAAGCCTGCGCAGGGATCCCGCCTGGCAGTTGCCGTGGACCACGAGGAACGGGCGGTCCGAGGGGGAGTCGATCGGGTCGATCCCGTAGAAGTGTCCGAAATGCCTGCGGCGGGCCTCGTCGGCCTGAGGGCTGTTCACTCGATCAGTCTAAGGGGATGCGAGCTGCTGGCACCTATACTGGCGACAGCAAGGGTGCTCACTGACGTGCGCGCCCCTGCCCTGCCTGAGGCTGCATCCGCGGCCCAGCTCTTCCTCCCCACAGAAGAGGCCCATGGTGCCCCCACAGCACACCGGAATTCGCGTTGTCTCCATCCCGGAGCAGCACCCCTATATCGACGCCGTGCTTGACCCGGACTATGTCCTCCCCGTCCCGGTGTCACCGGGAGCGCCAGCGGACCTCAAGCGCCTGTGGGCGCCTCCCGAAGCGCTCGACGCCGACTGGGTGGCCTCCCACCACGCCCGCTTCGACGCGGTCCATGTGCACTTCGGGTTCGAGTCCTTCACCGCGGACCACGTGGCCCGATTCGTCGAGTCCCTCCAGCTCTACGGCAAGCTCCTCTTCGTCACGGTCCACGACCTGAGCAACCCCCAGCTGCCCGCCGACGGCCAGGAGGAGTACACCGCCACCCTCTCCGTGCTGGTCCTCGGCGCGGACCGGGTCATCACCCTCACCTCGACGGCCGCCCAGGAGATCCAGCAGCGCTGGGGCGTGCGGGCCGTCGTCATCGAGCACCCGCCCCAGTTCGGCCGCCTCTCCCTCGAGGCGCCCGCGGAGATCGATCCCTTCCGGGTGGGGCTGCTCCTCAAGGACGCCCGACCCTCCCTGGACCTCGAGGCCATCGGCGCGCTCGCGGAGGCCATGCACGGGGCCCGGAGCGAGCTGGGCCAGCCCTGGACGCTCGAGATCATCCACCACGGGAGCTTCCGCGCGGGCCGCGAGGAGGCAGTGGCCGCCCTGTGGAAGAGGCTTGAGCCCCTGGGGCCCTCCGTCGTCGTCATCGAGAGGTCTCGCATGAGCGACGCAGAGCTCAACCGGTGGATCATCGGACTGGGGATGCTCGCGCTGCCGTACGGGCACGGGACGCACTCGGGTCTACTGGAGCTCGCGAACGATCTCGGGGTGCGCGCGCTCGTGACCGACTGCGGGCACTTCGCCGACCAGCGGCCCGGGTGCAACGTGGTCTTCGACTTCCACAGCGAGCCCGCGGCCCGTGCCGCCCTGGCGGAGGCCCTCGCCCTGCCCCGCCTGGCCGTGACCAGCCGCCAGGAGCGCAAGCGCGTGCTCAAGGCCGTCCGCAAGGAGCACGTTCAGCTCTACCGCCGGGCGCACGAGCCGGGCGTCCGGGAGAGGCAGTCGCTGCCGCCGCTGCGGATCCTCATGATCGGCCCCTTCCGGTACCCCCTCGTCCAGCCGCACCCGGGCGGCCTGGAGTCCCACGTGTGGTCCGCCGTCAAGGCGCTGCGCGAGCGGGGACACCACGTGACCCTCGCCGCCCCTGCGGGCTCGGACTTCCTCGAGGGCACGCCGCCGGAGCTCGTCTTCGACCGGTTCGAGTGGCCCGACGACGTGCCCCGCACGGACTCGGCCTTCCCGCCGGAGATCACCGCCCTGGAGAACAGGGTCATGCAGCGGGCCATGGCGTATATCGCCAGCCGGGCAGGGGAGTGGGACGTCATCCACAACCAGTCCCTCCACTCGGAGCCTCACCGGTGGGCGGGCCGCTTGGGCGCGCCACTGCTCACCACGCTCCACACGCCGCCGATCGACGAGATGGTCGAGGCGATCACCGCCTCGGACGAGCGCGGCGAGTTCGTGGCCGTCTCCCACCACACCGCCCGATCCTGGAAGAAGGCGGGCGTGCGGGCCAAGGTCATCCGCAACGGGGTGGACACCGCCGAGTGGACGTTCGGCCCGGGGGGCCGCTGCCTCACCTGGTTCGGCCGGATCGTGCCCGAGAAGGCG
>JAGLBH010000126.1:3806-5320 GCA_018260285.1 Arthrobacter sp.
CCTGCTGGCAGGGTCCATGGGGGACCCCGCCTATGCCGAGGAGATGGTTCTTCCCGAGTGCACCGGGCCGGGGGTCTGGCCGCCGATCGTCTATGTGGGACCGCTGCGGCAGCGCGCCCTCGCGAGCCTCGTCCAGGAGAGCGCCTGCGCCCTCATCACCCCCGTCTGGGACGAGCCCTTCGGCCAGGTCGTCGCCGAGTCCCTGGCCTGCGGCACGCCCGTCGTCGCCCTGCGCCGCGGGGGGCTGGGGGAGGTCTTCGACGGGTTCGACGCCGTCCGCCTCGTGGACCCGGGCCCCACGGACGAGGAGACCGCCCGTCGCCTCGCCGCAGCCACGGCCCAGGTGCTCAAGGAAGAGGAGGAGGACTCAGCGGGCGCGCGCCTGCGCTGGTCTGCCCGGCACACCGCCGTCAGCCGCTTCTCCTTCGACCGCACCATCGACAAGCTCGAACGGAAGTACAGCGACAAGCTCGAAGGGACGTGCAGCCAGTGACGAACGCCCGCATGCCGGACGACGCCCTGCGTGTGGGCTGGTACCTGCACCACCACGGGCAGGGGCACCTGCAGCGCCTGCGCGCCATCGCGCCCCACCTGGGGATGCCGCTGACGGTCTTCTCGAGCCTGCCTCAGCCGGAGCCGGCGCAGGCCCCCGAGCTCTCCTCCGCCGAGTGGGTGCTCCTGCCCGAGGACTGGCGGCCCGAGGCAGCCGTGCCCGACCCCTCGCTCGCCAGCCCCACCGCAGGCGGAGCCCTCCACTGGGCGCCCCTGAGGCATTGCGGATACCAGGAGCGCATGCGGCTCATCGCAGCCCGCGCCCCGCAGCTGTGCGGGATGGTCGTGGACGTCTCCGCGGAGGTCGTCGCCTTCTCCCGCCTGCTCGGCCTGCCCACCGTGGCGGTCACGCAGCCCGGAGAGCGGGTCGACGCGCCCCACCGCACGGCCTACAGCCTCGCGGACCTCATCCTCGCTCCCTTCCCCGACGGTGACCACCCCCACGTGGCGGACGTCCGGGCGAAGACCGTCTTCACCGGCGGGATCAGCCTCCTGGCACCCTCCGCCCCTGGTCGGGAGAAGGAGGACGACGCCCCGCTCGTCGTCGGTCTCGTCGGCTCCCGGGGAGGCAGCGCGGGCACGGCCGAGCGCGTGCGCGACCTCGTCGAGACAGTGTCCCGCACGGAGTCGGGTCGCCCGGTCGAGTGGCGCGTCGTCGGCGTGCCCGGCTGGCCCTGGGCCTCGAGCACCGCGGAATTCCTCGCCGAGACGGACGTGGCCGTCATCAACGGAGGCCTCGGCTCAGTGGCGGACGCGGCCGTCCTGCGCGCTCGCACCCTCGTCCTGACCCAGGAGAGGCCCTTCGGCGAGCAGGAGGCCACAGGCCGACTCCTGGCGGAGAGGGGAATTCCGGTCGCCTCCGGGTGGCCGGAGCCAGCGGACTGGCCGCGGCTTCTCGACGAGGCAGAGCGGATGGACCCCTCAGCCTGGTCGGGCTGGCATGCCGACGGCGCCCCCGCTCG
>JAGLBH010000127.1:0-2220 GCA_018260285.1 Arthrobacter sp.
GGGCGCAGGGCTCGACTCGGCCGTCGTGGGCGAGCGCGAGATCGCCGGGCAGGTGCGCCGCTCCCTCGTGAGCGCCCAGGCGGAGGGCACCGCCTCCGGCGGCCTGACGAACCTCTTCCAGAGGGCCACCCGCACGGCCAAGGACGTGGGCTCGCGCACGGCGCTCGGCACCCAGGGGAAGTCGATCGTCTCGGTGGGCCTGGACCTCGTGGAGCAGCTCATGGCGGAGGACGCCCCCTTCTCCGAGAGCGCCGTGGTCCTCTTCGGCACGGGCGCGTACGCCGGCGCCACGATGGCGCTGCTGCGAGAGCGCGGCGTCACGGACATCAGCGTCTTCTCCCAGTCCGGCCGGGCCGCGGAGTTCGTCGAGGCCCGCGGGGGCGCCCCCCTCACGCCGGAGGAGCTTCCCGGGGCCATGCGCAGGGCAGACATCATCATCGGGTGCAGCGGCGGGGACCGCCGCATCTCAGCAGACGAGATCACGAGACTCGGACGCGCCGAGGGCCACACGGCCTACGTCGTCGACCTGGCCCTGACGCATGACTTTGACCCCAGAATCGCCGAGATTCCGGGGATTGAGCTGCTGACGCTCGAGTCGATCCGGCTCGCCGCCCCGCAAGAGGCGGCCTCCGCGCTCCAGGCCGCGCGGGAGATCGTGGACCAGCACGCCGAAGAGTTCATCGCTGAGCGGACCGCGCGGCAGGTAGACTCAGCTGTCGTCGCTCTCCGGCAGCACACCCTTGCTGTGCTGGACCAAGAGCTGGCCAAGGTTCGCGCGCAGCACGGTTGCACGGCAGCAGGCGAAGAGGTGGAGTTCGCTCTGCGCCGCATGGTCAAGCAGCTGCTTCACCTTCCGACGGTGCGCGGTCGCGAGCTGGCCGCTCAGGGGCGGGCCGACGAGTACATCGCAGGAATCGAGGCACTCTACGGCCTCACCGTTGAACGGCCGACCACGTCGGCTGAAGCGCCTTCCTCGGCGACGGGCGAGGGCGACTGTCCCATCGCCCGCACCGCCTAGCCAGCGCCTGACGAAAGGTAGTCCTGCCGCGAGTCCCCGCGCGGGTCGGCAGGATGTGGTGACCCCTCATGTCTCACGCCTCCCCCTCAGCTCTTCCTGACCGGCCCGAGCCTCCCCTCCGGCCTCGCGCCGCACGGGTGTCCAGGGCCGTGCGCCGAGCCCAGCTGATCGACGCCGCCCACCAGGTCTTCGTGGAGCACGGCTTCCACGGGGCCTCGATGGACGAGATCGCGGAGACCGCCCAGGTCTCCAAGCCCGTGCTCTACCAGCACTTCTCCGGCAAGAAGGACCTGTATCTCGCCCTGCTGGACCATCACCTCGAGACCCTGACGCAGCTCCTCGTCACCGCCCTCGGATCCACCACCGTCAACGAGCACCGAGTCTCCGCCGCCGTCGCCGTCTACTTCGAGTTCATGGACTCGGAGAAGCAGGCGTACCGGCTCATCTTCGAGTCCGACGTGGCCAACTTCCCTGCCGTCGCCGAGCGCCTTGAGGCCCTCCACAGCAGGTTCGCCGAGGAGATCGCCGAGATCATCATGCAGGATGCCCTCCTGCCCAAGCCCCATGCTGAGCTGCTCGCTCGAGGGCTCGCCGGGCTCGCCCAGGTGAGCGCCCGCGCCTGGGTGGCCCAGGGCGAGGACGAGCGCGTGCCCGTGGAGACGGCCATCCGGCTCGTCACCGATCTCGCTTGGCGCGGAATTTCCCTCTTCCGCGTGGAACCCCACTAGGATCGGCCTTATGGAAATCAAAATCGGCATGGACAATGTGGGCCGCGAAGTCAGCCTGGACTCAAACCTCGGATCCGAGCGTCTGGTGGAGCTCGTGGAGAAGGCTGTCACCGAGGGCAGCCTGCTCCGGCTTGAAGACCGCAAGGGCAACAAGGTGTTCATTCCCGGCGCGAAGATCGCCTACGTCGAGGTCGGCTCGGACAGCAGCCGCCCCGTGGGCTTCGGCGCACTCTGACCCCATTCCCCCTCGACTGACTGGAGGCCGTCATGGCTGGCCATGGACTCATCTCGCTCCACCCGGCTGCGGAGGGAGCGGAGCAGACTGCCGAGTTCAAGGCCGCCTTGGCGGCTCTTCCGGCTGAGTTCGAGGTCAGCGAGGACTACCCCGCAGACGCGCTGGCGGAGGCTCAGGCGAGCATCGCTGCGCATGCTGCGGGAACGGGCGCCCCGGAGTGGGATGCCCGCGAGCTGCCC
>JAGLBH010000127.1:2230-5197 GCA_018260285.1 Arthrobacter sp.
CGTGACGATTGACCCGGCCAGCTCGACCGACCTGGACCAGGCGGTTCTCCTGGAGCGCGCAGGCTCGGGCTACCGCGTGCACTACGCCATTGCGGACGTCCCCTCGTTCGTGTCTCTCGGCGGCGCGCTCGACCGCGTGACCCGCGAGCGCGGCCAGACCGTCTACCTTCCGAGCCGCCGCCTCGGCCTCCACCCGGACTGCATCGCCGAAGACGCCGGCTCCCTCCTTCCCGGCGTGGACCGGTGGGCCTTCGTCTTCCTGTTCGACCTGGACGAGTCCGGGGAGGTCACGCACTTCGACCTCAAGCGCGGGATCGTCCGATCGACCGCCAAGCTCTCCTATGATCAGGTGCAGCAGGAGCTCGACTCCGCCTCTCCCGGCGAGTTCGCAGTCCTGCTCAAGGAGTTCGGCGAGAAGCGAATCGCGCTGGAGCAGAAGCGCGGGGGCGCAAGCCTCAATCTCCCGGAGCAGGAGGTCTCGGTGGACGACGCCGGCCGGCTCCGCCTCGTCAGCCGCGCTCCCCTGGCCACCGAGGGGTACAACGCCCAGATCTCCCTCATGACGGGCATGGAGACGGCGAAGCTCTTCCTCGCGCACGGCGTGGGCCTTCTCCGCACCATGCCCGCTCCGGATGCTGACGCCCTCGCTCAGTTCCGCCAGCGCGCCCTGGCCCTGGGCCATCCCTGGCCCGAGGGGCAGAGCTACGGACAGTTCCTCCGGGAGCTGGACACGTCCGACCCCCGCCAGCTGGCCATCATGCACGCCGCCGGCAGCCTGTTCCGGGGTGCGGGCTACACCGCCCTCCCCTCGGCCGAGCCGCTGACGCCAGAGCTGATGACCCAGGCCGCGCTCGGCGCCCCCTACACGCACACGACGGCGCCGCTGCGCCGCCTCGTGGACCGCTTCGTGCTGACGACGGCCGAGTGCCTCGCGCAGGGCCGGGAGGTCCCCCCGGGGATTCTCGAGGCGCTGCCGCTCCTGCCCGGGCTCATGAAGGCCTCCGACCAGAAGGCCGGCAAGATCGAGCGGGCAGTGCTGGATTTGGCGGAGGCGGCGATCCTCCAGCCTCGCCTCGGGGAGAGCTTCACGGCTCAGGTCCTCTCGAATGACAAGGGGAAGGCGGCCATCCAGCTCACCGACCCCGCCGTGACGGCGCGCGTCAGCACGCAGGCCGCTCCCGGCACGGCTCTGACTGTCACGCTCACCGGCGTCGACCTCGCGAAGCGAACCGTGACGTTCGAGGAGGCGGGCGCGTCCGATCCCCTCATCCCGGCCGGGAGCGCCCCGGCACAGTAGACTGACAGGGCACATGTATTTCAGTGATGCCCGGTTGCACAGTCGTTCAAGTCTTGTTGTGTGTGCGGTTTCCACGCCGCATCCCCTTACAGTGCAGCTCGCGCCGCCTCTGCAGAGCCCGCCCCTGGGCGTGCCTGCCCCCATGAGAGCGGCGCACGGTCAACCAGCCTCCGGCTTCACGATGCTGCCCAGCTCCGCGCCCTGTGGCGCCGACGGGCCGCCGACAAAGAATGGATTTCTCCATGACTGATTCCTCCACAGCCGCCCTCCCCGAGGACGCAGACCTCGCGGCCGCCGTCGCAGAGACCGTCGAGACCCCTGCGGTCAAGGTCGCCGTCCAGGAGACGTTCGCCGAGTTCGGCGTCCGCCCGGACATCGTCGAGTCCCTCGCGGACGCCGGCATTCTCCACCCCTTCCCCATTCAGGCCATGACCCTCCAGGTGGCCCTCGGCGGCGGAGACATCATCGGCCAGGCCAAGACCGGCACGGGCAAGACCCTCGGCTTCGGCATCCCGGTGCTCCAGCGCGTCATCGGCCGCGACGACGCCGGCTACGACCGCCTTCCCTCCCCCGGCGCGCCCCAGGCCCTCATCGTCGCCCCCACGCGCGAGCTGGCCGTCCAGGTGTCCGAGGACCTCACGCGCGCGTCCAAGAAGCGCAACGTGCGCATCGCCACGATCTACGGCGGACGCGCCTACGAGCCCCAGGTGGAGCAGCTCAAGGAGGGCGTCGAGCTCGTCGTCGGCACCCCCGGCCGCATCATCGACCTCTACCGCCAGCGCCTCCTCAACCTCAAGAACGTCCGCATGGTCGTGCTCGACGAGGCGGATGAGATGCTGGACCTCGGCTTCCTCCCGGACGTGGAGACGCTCCTGGCCGCCGTGCCCGAGGTGCGCCAGACGATGCTCTTCTCCGCGACGATGCCCGGCCCCGTGGTGAGCATGGCCCGCCGCTACATGACGAAGCCGACCCACATTCGCGCCACGGACCCGGACGACGACGGCTCGATGACGAAGAAGGACATCCGCCAGGTCGTCTACCGCACGCACAACCTCAACAAGGACGAGATCGTCGCGCGCATCCTCCAGGCCGAGGGCCGCGGACGCACGGTGATCTTCACGAAGACGAAGCGCACGGCCGCCAAGCTCGCCGACGAGCTCATCGACCGCGGGTTCGCCGCGGCTCCGCTCCACGGCGATCTGGGCCAGGGCGCGCGCGAGCAGGCCCTCCGGGCGTTCCGGGCAGGCAAGGTGGACGTTCTCGTGGCCACCGACGTCGCCTCCCGCGGCATCGACGTCGACGACGTGAGCCACGTCATCAACTTCCAGTGCCCCGAGGACGAGAAGGCCTACCTCCACCGCATCGGCCGCACGGGCCGCGCGGGCAACAAGGGCATCGCCGTGACGTTCGTGGACTGGGACGACCTGCACCGCTGGCAGATGATCAGCCGCGCCCTGCAGCTGGACATCCTGGACCCCGTGGAGACCTACTCCTCCTCGGACCACCTCTACACGGACCTCGACATCCCCGTGGGCACGAAGGGGCGCCTGCCCCGCAGCAAGCAGACCCTTGCGGGCCTCTCGGCCGAGAAGATCGAGGACCTGGACGGCAAGGGCGGGCGCGAGCCGCGCTCGGGCCGATCGGATCGCGGCGCTCGCGCTCCCCAGTCG
>JAGLBH010000128.1 GCA_018260285.1 Arthrobacter sp.
AAGTACACGCCGCAGGAGATCTCGGCCCGCACGCTCATGAAGCTCAAGCACGACGCCGAGTCCTACCTCGGCGAGAAGGTCACGGACGCGGTCATCACCGTCCCGGCCTACTTCAACGACTCCGAGCGCCAGGCCACGAAGGAAGCCGGTGAGATCGCCGGCCTCAACGTCCTGCGCATCGTCAACGAGCCGACCGCCGCTGCCCTCGCCTACGGCCTGGACAAGGGCAAGGAAGACGAGCTCATCCTCGTGTTCGACCTTGGCGGCGGAACGTTCGACGTCTCCCTCCTCGAGGTCGGCAAGGACGACGACGGCTTCTCCACCATCCAGGTGCGCTCCACGGCCGGCGACAACCGCCTCGGCGGCGACGACTGGGACCAGCGCATCGTCGACTGGCTCCTCGCTCAGGCTAAGGCCAAGGGCGCGGATCTCTCCAAGGACAAGATCGCCCTTCAGCGCCTCAAGGAGGCGGCAGAGCAGGCCAAGAAGGAGCTCTCCTCCGCGACGAGCACCAACATCTCCCTGCAGTACCTCTCCGTGACGGCTGACGGCCCGGTGCACCTCGACGAGCACCTCTCCCGCGCCAAGTTCCAGGACCTCACGAAGGACCTGCTCGAGCGCACGAAGAAGCCGTTCAACGACGTCATCGCCGAGGCCGGCGTGAAGGTCTCTGACATCCACCACGTGATCCTCGTCGGCGGCTCGACCCGCATGCCTGCGGTCACCGAGCTCGTCAAGGAGCTCACGGGCAAGGAGCCGAACAAGGGCGTCAACCCGGACGAGGTCGTCGCCGTCGGCGCAGCCCTCCAGGCCGGCGTTCTCAAGGGCGAGCGCAAGGACGTGCTGCTCATCGACGTCACCCCGCTCTCCCTCGGAATCGAGACCAAGGGCGGCACGATGACCAAGCTCATCGAGCGCAACACGGCCATCCCGACGAAGCGCTCCGAGACGTTCACGACCGCTGAGGACAACCAGCCGTCCGTTCACATCCAGGTCTTCCAGGGCGAGCGCGAGTTCACCCGGGACAACAAGAACCTCGGCATGTTCGAGCTGACGGGCATCGCTTCGGCTCCCCGCGGCGTGCCGCAGATCGAGGTCACCTTCGACATCGACGCCAACGGTATCGTCCACGTCTCCGCCAAGGACAAGGGCACCGGCAAGGAGCAGTCCATGACGATCACGGGCGGTTCCTCCCTCTCCAAGGAGGACATCGAGCGCATGGTCAAGGACGCCGAGGAGCACGCAGCCGAGGACAAGAAGCGCCGCGAGGCCGCTGACATCCGCAACCAGGCCGAGACCGTGGCCTACTCCACGGACAAGCTCCTCTCCGAGAACGGCGAGAAGCTCCCCGAGGACGTCAAGACCGAGGTCCAGGCCGACGTCGACGCGCTCAAGAAGGAGCTCGAGGGCCAGGACAACGACGACGCCGTCAAGGCGGCCTTCGAGAAGCTCCAGGCTTCCTCGATGAAGCTCGGCGAGGCCCTCTACGCCCAGGAGCAGGCAGCTCCGGCCGCTGACGCCTCGGCAGGCGAGGCCAAGGCGGACGACGACATCGTCGACGCCGAGGTCATCGACGAAGACGAGAAGAAGTAAGCCATGCCACATCACGGCAACGAAGCCGAGCACGAGGCCAACGAGGCAGCAGCCTCCGCGGCCTCGGGCGAGGCCCAGGACACGCAGGCAGACTCGAACGCTCAGTCCGACCAGAGCGCTCAGGGCAGCCAGGACGCCCAGCCCGCCGAGGGCGACGCCCTCGACCAGGCTGAGGCCATCCTCAACGCGGCTTCTGCGGAGGAGGGCGCTGCGGCGTCGTCGGACGCTGAGGCCCCGGAAGGCGAGCAGAAGGACGAGGCCGCTGAGCTCCGCTCCGACCTGCTGCGCCTCCAGGCCGAGTACGTCAACTACCGCAAGCGTGTGGAGCGGGACCGCGCAGTGGCTGGCGAGAACGCCACGATCTCCGCGCTCACCGCGCTGCTTCCGGTGCTCGACGACATCGACGCCGCCCGCCAGCACGGCGACCTTGCGGAGGGGCCGTTCGCCTCGATCGCAGCCAAGCTGGAGCAGGCCCTCACCGGCCTGGGCCTGGAGATCATCCAGGAGACCGGCGTCCCGTTCGACCCGGCGATCCACGAGGCCCTCATGCAGGTGCCGAACGCGGAGGTCCCTGAGGACCACGTGGCTCAGATTCTCCGCAACGGCTACCGGAAGGGCGAGCGGATGATCCGCGCAGCCCAGGTGGTCGTCTCCACCGGCGAATAGCCTCTGGACACCCGCGTGTGGCCCGCTCTGCTCACCCAGCAGGCGGGCCACACGCACAATCACACGAGTACGATTTTCAATGAATGTTCTCTGAAGGAGCGTGCCCATGGCCAGTCAGGACTGGGTGGAAAAAGATTTCTACGCAACGCTGGGGGTCAGCAAGGACGCCTCTGCGGATGACATCAAGAAGGCTTACCGAAAGCTCTCCCGCAAGTACCACCCGGATATGAACGCGAGCGACGAGGCCTCCGAGAAGAAATTCAAGGAAGTCTCCGAGGCGAACAGCGTGCTCTCCGACCCCGAGCAGCGCAAGCAGTACGACGCGATCCGGGCCATGGGCTCCGGCGCTCGCTTCACGGCGGGCGGCCCGGGCGGCGGCGCCGGCGGGTTCGAGGACGTCTTCTCCGGCCTCTTCAACGGCGGAGCCTTCCAGGGCGGTCGCGGGTTCAACCCGGGTGCCTACGGGGGCGGCAATTTCGGGGGCCAGAACATCAACTTCGAGGACCTCTTCAACAGCGCGGGCGCCGGATTCGGCGGCTTCCCGGGCGGCGGCTCAGCCCAGCCGGCGAAGGGCGCGGACCGGACGGCGTCGACCACCATCGGCTTCGGCTCCTCCCTCAAGGGGACCAAGATCGGCCTGCGCGAGCCCAGCGGCGAGACCATTGAGGTCCGCATCCCCGCGGGCATCAAGGACGGCCAGAAGGTGAGGGTCAAGGGCAAGGGCCAACAGGGCGCGGGCGGCGCGGGCGACCTGCTCGTCACCGTGAACGTGCGGCCCCACCCGGTCTTCGAGCGCGACGGCGACGACATCCGCGTCACGGTCCCCGTCTCCTTCGCGGAGGCAGCCCTGGGCGGCGTCATCACGGTGCCGACCATCACCGGGCAGCCCGTGACCCTGCGCGTGCCGGCGGGCTCGTCGAGCGGCAAGGTCATGCGGGTCAAGGGCCGCGGCGTGGAGCGCAAGGGCGTTGCGGGGGACATGTACGTGACCCTCCAGGTGGCCGTGCCCTCCGAGCTGAGCGACGACGCCCGGGCCGCTGTGGAACAGTACGCCGCCGCGACCGAGGGGGAGAACCCCCGTGCCGCGCTTGAACAGGACGCAGCGCTCTAGGGCGCGCTGTGCGAGAGGGGGAGCAGATGACTGAAGACAGGTTTGCGCCGATCTACGTGATCTCGGCGGCGGCTGAGCTGGCGGAGATGCACCCTCAGACCCTCCGGCAGTACGACCGGCTGGGCCTCGTCACGCCGCAGCGACAGGGCGGCAAGCAGCGCCGCTACTCACTGCGGGACGTGGAGCTGCTCCGCGAAGTGCAGCGCCTCTCAAAAGAGGGCGTCTCCCTGGCCGGCATCAAGCGGGTCATGGAGCTCGAGCACCAGGTCTCCGCCCTGCAGTCCCGCGTGCGGGAGCTGCAGAACGACCTCGAGGCCGAGCGGATGCTCCGCCCAGACCCCGAGCGGGTTTTCGCGGCAGCCGGCCCCGGCGAGATCGTCGCCGCCCGCCGCGGGACGCGCGTCCGGGCCAGCCGCGCCGTGGTGCTCTGGCAGAAGCCGTAGCCGGTGGTGGGGGGCGTCCGTTGTGCCCCCTCCTTCTTGGGGGCGCTTCCGCTGTACCCCCTCTTTCTTGGGGGCGCTTCCGCTGCACCCCCAATATCTTGGGGGTCCGCCTCCATGCACCCCCTACTTCTCGGGGGCACACAGCGATCCACCCCCACATTTTCCATACACCCCTGCAATTTACGGGGGTATAGGGAAGAGCCGGGGGTGTAGTGCAGGCGCCCCCGAGAAATCGGGGGTTGAGGGGGCATCCCTTGCCGCACCGGCCCGTCCCCGCGTCAGCTGTCAGTCCGCCGAGGCACCCGTCAGCCGTCGCCGCGCCAGACTCCGGGGCTACCCCTTGTTGCGCAGACGCCAGACGAGGCGGCTCTTCACAGAGGGCCACTCGTGCTTGAGGACGGAGAAGTAGACCACATCCTCCAGCACGCCGTTGGCAGCTCGCCGGTGGGCTCGGAGCACGCCGTCCTGCTTGGCACCCAGGCGGGCGATGGCCTCGCGGGACTGCTGGTTGGCCCAGCTCGTCTTGAGCAGCACGGACTCGGCCCGCCAGATCTCGAAGACGTAGGTCATGAGCAGCAGCTTTGATTCGGCATTCGTGCCGGACCCGTGGGCGCTGGCCCGGTTCCACGTGTACCCGATCTCCAGGCGGGGCACGCTCGGCTGGATGTCGGCGAAGGAGGTCATGCCCAGCACGGCGTCGTCGCTCTGGCGCACCGCCGCGAACGGCATCATGAGGCCCTGCTCCTGCAGCTCGAGCCGTCGCTGAACCTCAGCCTCCATGCCCTCGGGCCGGGGCACGCTCGTGTACCAGTGGTCCCAGATCCTGCCGTCCTCCACTGCCTCCTGGAGGCCGGGGACGTGGTCCAGCGAGAGCGGCTCGATCCGCACGAGCGAGCCCTGAAGGGCCGAGCCCGGGTGGGGGAATCCGGCGTTGAGACCTGTGGTCATGGCTTCTCCTTGAGGTGTTGTGACGCGGAATCGTGCGGACGAGTCGGCTCCGTCGTGGCGCCCTGCCCCGGTTTGCCGCCCTGCCCCGGTTTGCCGCCCTGCCCCGGTTTGCCGCCCTGCCCCGGCTTGGCGGCCCGCACCCGCTCCGCAGCCCGCTCCAGCTTGACGGCAGCCTCCGAGCCCAGCCCCGCCCACGGCGACCCGAGCGGGTACTCCACGGGCAGCTGGGCCTCGGCGCGCTCGCGCAGGCAGTCCGCAAAACGCTGGCCCGGC
>JAGLBH010000129.1 GCA_018260285.1 Arthrobacter sp.
CAGCGCGACGACCCGCTCGCCGCGGCGTCCGAGAATGCGGGCCCACTCATCGGGGTTGGCGGTGCTCGGGAGGTCTTCGAGCTCGCGGCACTCCTGGTCCACGGCCCGGAGCACGTGCTCCTCGCACAGCCCGCCGACACCGGTGCGGATCTTGTCCTTGATGGCGAACTTCTTGGCGCGGTCCACGACGTTCCGCAGAACGGCGCCTGAGACGAAGTCCGAGAAGTACAGGACGGAGCGCTGCCCGTCGGCGAACGTCAGCTCGGCGAGGGCGCGATCCGGCGTGCGCGCGTAGACGGACGACACGGCTGCGTCGATGAGGCCCTCCGCCGTCTGACACTCGCGGAGAGGCAGCGAGTCCGTGAGGTACTTGCCGAGGATCTCCCGAGCTCCCGCCGCTGTGGGCCGCTGGACGCGAATCTTCACGTCGAGCCGCCCCGGGCGCAGAATGGCCGGGTCGATCATGTCCTCGCGGTTGGTCGCGCCGATGACGATGACGTTCTCCAGCCGCTCCACGCCGTCGATCTCCGCGAGAAGCTGCGGGACGATCGTCGTCTCGACGTCCGAGGAGACGCCCGAGCCGCGCGTGCGGAAGAGCGAGTCCATCTCGTCGAAGAAGACGATGACCGGGTTGCCCCCGGACGCCCGCTCGCGGGCGCGGGCGAAGATCGTGCGTATGTGCCGCTCGGTCTCCCCGACGTACTTGTCGAGGAGCTCCGGGCCCTTGATGTTGAAGAAGTAGCTCTGGGCAGGAGTGGCGGAGGACTCCCCCACCCGCGTGGCGAGCGAGTGGGCCACGGCCTTGGCGATGAGCGTCTTTCCGCAGCCCGGAGGGCCGTAGAGCAGGATGCCCTTGGGCGCCTGGAGCTGATGCTCGCGGTAGGCGTCGGCGTGGAGGAACGGGAGCTCGACGGCGTCCGTGATCTCCTCGATCTGCTCGCCCAGCCCGCCGATGTCCGCGTAGCTGACGTTCGGGGTCTCCTCGACGATGAGGTCCTGGACCTCCTGGCGCTCCACCCGTCCGGTGGCGGTGTGGGTGCGAAGATCCACGACGACGCCGTCCCCCACGCGCACCGTCTCCTTGCGGAGAGAGGCGGATCGGGTGAGAACCCGCTCCTCGTCCGAGCGCGTCGTCACGAGGAGGCGGTCCGTGCCCATGACGGCCTTGACCGTGAGAACGTCTCCCGTGGAGGGGGCGGGGTAGACGGCGACGATCTGCATCGCGTCGTCGATGAGCACCTCGTCCCCCTCCTCGACCGCGTCCAGGGAGATGAGGGGCGACATGCGGACGCGCACCTTGCGGCCCTGCTGCATGACGTCCACACCGGCTGCGCGGGCGGCCTTCGTGGAGGTGACGCTCTCCCCCAGCGGCTGCGCCTCGGCGTGGTGAACGCGGACCACGGTGGCGAAGGAGAGCGTGCCCTCGTCGTCGCGGTCCAGGGCGGTGCGCAGGCGCTTCAGCTCGTCGCGCGCGACGCCGAGGGCCTCGACGAGACGGGCGTTCGACGTCGTCGCCTGGGCGAGGTGCCGGTCCATCTGGCGGATCTTGTCCCGCAGGATGGCCTCGCGGCGCTCCTCGCTGATCTGTGCAGTGGGCTGCTCGGTCACTGATCCTCCTCTTCTGCCAGACGCTCGGCGTTGAGCAGGGCGCCGCGCTGGACCATCGATGCCGCGTCCTTGGCCGCCCGGCGGATCTTCTTGGAGGAGACGCCGCGCTCGCCGATATCGCTCGGCTCCCATTCGCGCTCGGGAGTCCAGGACTCGACGTCGGCTGGGGTGAAGTCGCTCTTGGAGAGGCGCTTGGCCGGGTAGAGCGGGCTTGCGCCGTCCGCCAGGCGCCGGGTGATGAGGAGGAAGCCGGTGTGGGCGACCATGCGGTGGTCCGGGCGGACGGAGAGGCCTTCGACGTGCCAGCCGCGGACCATCGACTCCCAGGAGACGGGGTTCGTGAAGCGGCCGTCCTCGCGGATGGCCTCTGCGGTGCGGGAGAGCTGCGTGGCGGTGGCGACGTAGTTGATCCAGACACCGCCTGGGGCGAGCACTGTGGCGACGGCGTCGACGCACTCCCACGGGGCGAGCATGTCGAGGACGACGCGATCGACGCTGCCCGGCTCCTCGAGTTCGACGACACGGTCCTGGAAGTCGCCGATGCTGATCTTCCAGGACGGGTGCTCCCCGCCGAAGAAGGTGGTCACGTTGCCGCGGGCGACGTCGGCGAACTCCTCGCGGCGCTCGATCGAGTGCAGGTAGCCCTGGTCGCCGACGGCCCTGAGCAGAGAGATCGAGAGGGCTCCCGACCCGACGCCTGCCTCGACGACGCGGGCGCCGGGGTAGATGTCCGCCATCGTCACGATCTGTCCCGCGTCCTTCGGGTAGACGACGGCGGCGCCGCGCGGCATCGAGAGGACGAAGTCGCTCATGAGCGGCCTGAGCGCCATGTACGTGTGGCCCGAGGTGTTCTTGACGAGGCTGCCCTCGGGCAGGCCGATGATCTCGTCGTGCTGAAGGAACCCGCGGTGGGTGTGGAAGGCCCCGCCCGGAGTCAGGGTGATCGTGGAGAGGCGCATCTTCTCATCGGTCAGCTGCACCCGGTCGCCTGCGCGGAAAGGGCCGCGGCGAACGGCTGCTCCGTGGGCCTGGCCGGGCTGTGCTGCGGGCTCCCGCTCTGCGGGAATCTGCTCGTTCTGATCGATGCTCATGCGATGTCGTCCTTGTTGATCTCTAGGTCTGGTTGACTTAACACTCCCACGCAGCGCCCGTTCTCGATAACACCGACAGCCCATGTCTCAGGCTTCGTCATCTCGTGGATGACCGCCTGCGTGGAGGCGCTGCGCTCTACTGTGCCTGAGATGAGGACCATGGAGTCCTCCACGAGGGGGCCTCGCGCGGCGGCAGGGTCCAGATACCCGACGAGAGCGCCTCCGGAGGTCACTGCCAGGATGCCGCTCAGGCTGTCCGGGACGGGCTCGCGGGCCTCGATGGTGCCGACCACCGGGCGCATGCGAGTGAAGATGTCCCAGTCGTCCACGAAGACGAGCAGCGGGATCCGGGCGAGCTGCTGCCACCCGGCATAGGCGATGAAGCCTCCTGTGGCCGCCGCGCCCAGGGCCACGACGAACGGGCGCCCGGTCACGATGATCGTCACAGCCAGGGCGATGATGCCGCAGCCGATGACGATGCCAGACCAGGCCGCCGCCGTCGTCCCCGTTCGCCGCTGTCCCGTGGCGGCCCACACTGCGGACTCCACGAGCTGTCCTCCGTCGAGCGGAAGGCCCGGAAGGAGGTTGAACGCGCCCAGGAGAAGGTTGGACCAGAAGAAAGCCCAGATGATCTGCCCGCCGAGATGATCGCTCACCGCGCTGACCACCTGCTCGGGGGCATGGGCCAGGAGAAGCATGGCGGACCCGGCGATCAGGGCCAGCACGAGATTGGCGAGGGGGCCCGCGAGGGCGATGACGAGGAGGTCACGGTTGGCCGGGCGCCGGCCCTCGGGCCCGGAGAGATCGGTGTGTCCGCCCAGGAAGGTCAGGACGATGCGCTCGCTCCGGTGGCCAAGCCGGTTCCCGACGACGGCGTGGGCCGCCTCGTGGATGAAGACGGAGAGCAGCAGGACCAGGCCATAGCAGGCCGCCAGGGCGTACCCGACCCAGGACCGGAAGCCCTCGGCCAGATTGGGCCCGAGTCCGAAGACCATGATCGCAGCGAGAACGAGCCAGGAATAGCCGAGCACCACAGGCGCTGAGCCGATGCGGCCGATCGTCAGTCCTGCGTTGGGCTGAAAGAGACGAGATCCGAACTTCACGCAGTGAGCACCCCGGCCAGATCAGAGAGAGTGCGGCCCTCGAGGCTGGTCCACAGGTGCTGAGCCGTCCCGGCGGGCAGCGGGACGTGGAGCGGCACCGCCACCGCGGCAATCCCCGCGGCCGTGGCCGACTGGAACCCGGGAAGGGAGTCCTCGATCGCAACGCACTCTGACTTGCGGAGAGGAGGGTGGCGCTCAGACAGCTCCGAGAAGCCGAGCTCGTAGGCGTCGGGCGCCGGCTTGCCGCGCTCCACTCTGTCCCCCGTGACCACGCTCTGGAAGGTGCCGCGAGGGAGGGCGTCGACGATCATCCCGGCGAACGGCCCCTCGCTCATCGTCACGAGAGCGCAGGGAATGCCGGCCGACTGGGCTTCGAGGAGCAGCTCGCGCGCCCCCGGCCTCCAGGGGATCTCCTCGCGCACCTGGTCGATCACCCGGCTGGTCAGGAAGTCGATGATCTCTCGGGTGCCCATCTCCACCCCGAACTCCTGGAGGATGGCAGCGCTGCGCGGCAGGGCCTGTCCCACGAGCTTCAGCGCCTCCTCCGCAGTCCACGCGAGGCCGAAGCGCTCGGCGAGCTCCGTCTCCGCGGTCATCCAATACGGCTCGGAGTCGATGATGGTCCCGTCCATGTCCCACAGAATCGCGGCGGGCATGGCGGGCTGTTCGGTCACGCGTCTCTCCGAGGCAGTCATGATCCCAAGTCTACGTTTCGCGCCTAAGCTGGACGTATGAGTGAACACGGCGATCATGAGGACAATCTCAGCCTTCTGGAGGCCCTCGACTCCATGAGCGCCCTCCGGGACGAGGACCCCACCGCGCCCCGCACGGTCCTTCTGCTGGCCTTCCGTGGCTGGAATGACGCGGGCGAGGCCGCCACCGGGGTGCTCAAGCGAGTCCGCAGCCACGGCCATTCCGTGAAGATCCACCAGATCCTCGATGAGAAGTTCTATGACTACCAGGTGATTCGTCCCACAGTCTCTCGCGACCCCCAGGGACAGCGCAGCATCGGCTGGCCCGGCGTGCGGTTCTACGAGGCGGGGCAGGGCACGGGTCACCACCGCCTCATCGTGGCCTATGGGCATGAGCCGAGCTTCCTCTGGAAGTCCTATGCGGACCAGATCATGGCCTTCGTCGCGCGCGAGCACGTGGACGCCGTCATTCTCCTCGGGGCTCTTCTGGCGGAGGCGCCCCACACTCGCCCTCTTCCCAC
>JAGLBH010000012.1 GCA_018260285.1 Arthrobacter sp.
CCTTGCGCACAACGGTGTGACCGATGCGCTTCAGGCCGAGGGACCGCAGCGTGTCGCGGTGGTTCTGCTTACCGCCGATGCTGGAACGAATCTGAGTGATCTCGATGTTCGCTTCGCTTGCAACCCAGTTCTTAGCCATGGTTACGCACCTGCCTTTTCGTTCTGCATCGCACGCAGGAGGCTGGCCGGAACGACCTCATCCAGCGGAAGACCGCGGCGTGCAGCAACTGCAGCCGGCTCCTCGAGGCCCTTCAGCGCAGCAACAGTCGCGTGAACGATGTTGATGGCGTTGGAGGAACCCAGCGACTTGGAGAGCACGTCGTGAATGCCAGCGCACTCCAGGACGGCGCGGACCGGACCACCGGCGATAACACCGGTACCCGGGGATGCCGGGCGGAGCAGGACGACGCCTGCAGCCGCTTCACCCTGGACGAGGTGCGGGATGGTTCCGCCGATGCGAGGAACGCGGAAGAAGGACTTCTTCGCCTCCTCGACAGCCTTGGCGATCGCCGCGGGAACTTCCTTGGCCTTGCCGTAGCCCACACCGACCATGCCGTTGCCGTCACCGACGACGACGAGAGCGGTGAAGCTGAAGCGACGACCGCCCTTGACGACCTTGGCGACGCGGTTGATGGTCACAACGCGCTCAAGGAACTTGTCCTTGTCCTCGTTGCGTGCGCTGTCGCGGGAATCGCGACCGCCGCGACCGCCTTCACGGCGACCGCCTGCACGCTCACCGTTGCGTCCGCCGTCACGGCGCTGACCGCGACGGTCATCGTTCGTGCCAGCGGCAGCGGTTGCTTCAGTTGCCTCAGCAGCGTTTGCTTCAGTCACCTGAGTTTCCTTTTCGTTGTTTGCTTCGGTCACAGTGCCAGCCCGCCTTCGCGTGCGCCGTCGGCCACAGCCGCGATGCGGCCGTGGTAACGGTTGCCGCCGCGGTCGAAGACGACTGCTTCGATGCCAGCGGCCTTGGCGCGCTCTGCAACGAGCTCGCCGACGCGCTTGGCCTTGGCGGACTTGTCACCGTCGAATGCGCGGAGGTCAGCTTCCATGGTGGAAGCGGAGACCACAGTCACGCCGCGGCTGTCGTCGACAACCTGGGCGAACATGTGACGAGCGGAACGGTTGACGACCAAACGCGGGCGTGCGGCCGTACCGGTGATGCGCTTGCGAATGCGAAGCTGACGACGCGCGCGCGCAGCCTGCTTGTTCTTCGAGTTGCGCTTCTTGTTGATGTTGATGGCCATGGTTACTTACCAGCCTTTCCGACCTTGCGGCGGATCTGCTCGCCAACGTAACGGACACCCTTGCCCTTGTAGGGGTCAGGCTTGCGCAGCTTGCGGATGTTGGCAGAAACTTCACCAACCTGCTGCTTGTTGATACCCGAAACCGAGAACTTGGTCGGACCCTCGACGGCAAACGTGATGCCCTCGGGAGCGGTGACCGTGACGGGGTGCGAGTAGCCGAGGGCGAACTCGAGGTCCGATCCCTTCGCCTGCACGCGGTAACCCGTGCCGTGGATTTCAAGCTTCTTCTCGTATCCCTGCGTCACGCCGATGATCATGTTGCTGATCAGCGAGCGGGTCAGGCCGTGAAGCGAACGGGACTCGCGCAGGTCATCCGGGCGAGCAACCGTGAGGGTGCCCTCCTCGAGAGTGACCGTGATCGGCGATGCGATCGTGTGCTCGAGCGTGCCCTTCGGGCCCTTCACAGATACGAGGCTTCCCTCGATCTTAACCTCAACGCCGGCGGGAACCGAGATGGGGAGACGTCCAATACGGGACATTTTCTATTCCTTTCCCTTGTTCCCTGATTACCAAACGTAGGCGAGGACTTCTCCGCCCACGCCCTTCTTGGCAGCCTGGCGGTCAGTGAGAAGACCGGAGGACGTGGACAGAATCGCGATGCCGAGGCCACCCAGAACGTGCGGGAGGTTCGTGGACTTCGCGTAAACACGCAGGCCGGGCTTCGAGATGCGGCGGATGCCGGCAATCGAACGCTCGCGCTGCGGACCGAACTTGAGGTTGAGGATGAGAGTCTTGCCGACCTCTGCCTCTTCCTCAGACCAGTCCTTGATGTAGCCTTCAGCCTTCAGGATGTCTGCAAGACGTGCCTTGAGCTTGCTGTACGGCATCGAGACGGACTCGTGGTATGCCGAGTTTGCGTTGCGCAGACGAGTGAGCATGTCTGCGACGGGGTCTGTCATTGTCATGACGGGGCCTTAGCCCTTCCTCATAACGGTTTCCGCGGGTTTCGCGGACCTGTTACGTAGTGGTTTTAGTTCTCAGTCTTGAACGGGAAGCCAAGCGCCTTCAGCAGCGCGCGGCCCTCGTCGTCGGTCTTCGCCGTCGTCACGAGCGTGATGTCCATACCGCGCACGCGATCGATCTTGTCCTGATCGATTTCGTGGAACATGGACTGCTCGGTCAGGCCGAAGGTGTAGTTGCCGTTGCCGTCGAACTGGCGGTCAGAGAGACCGCGGAAGTCGCGAATACGCGGGAGGGCGAGCGTCACGAGACGATCGACGAATTCCCACATGCGGTCTCCGCGGAGCGTGACGTGAGCGCCGATCGGCATGCCTTCGCGCAGCTTGAACTGTGCGATCGACTTGCGGGCCTTCGTCACGAGCGGCTTCTGGCCGGTGATGGCGGTGAGGTCGCGAACTGCGCCCTCGATGAGCTTGGAGTCCTTGGCGGCATCTCCAACACCCATGTTGACAACAACCTTGACAAGACCAGGAACCTGGTTGACGTTGATGTAGTTGAACTCGCTCTGGAGGGACTCGCGGATTTCGCCGGAGTACTTTGCCTTCAGGCGCGGGGCGACTGCGGTGGTCTCAGACATTAGAGATCCTTTCCAGAGGCCTTGGAGATGCGCACGCGAACGGTCTTTTCCTTACCGTCACGGGTCACAGTCTCGAGTCGGTAGCCGACGCGAGTCGGCTTCTTGGTCTCGGGATCGACGACAGCCACGTTGGAGACGTGAATCGGGGCCTCGACCTCGACAATGCCGCCTTCGGTCGTGCCCGATGCAGTCTGACCTGCGCGCAAGTGCTTCTTCACGCGGTTGACGCCCTCGACAATGACGCGGTTCTCTGCAGGGATAACCTGGAGAACCTTGCCCTGCTTGCCGCGGTCGCCGCCACGCTCAGCCTTGGCACCGGTGATCACCTGGACGAGATCGCCCTTCTTGATCTTTGCCATGTGTTAGAGCACCTCCGGAGCCAGCGAAACGATCTTCATGAACTTCTTGTCACGCAGCTCGCGGCCCACCGGGCCGAAGATGCGCGTTCCACGGGGGTCGCCGTCGTTCTTCAGAATCACTGCTGCGTTCTCATCGAACTTGATGTAGGAACCGTCCGCACGGCGGCGTTCCTTCTTCGTGCGAACGACGACTGCCTTGACGACATCGCCCTTCTTCACGTTTCCGCCAGGGATTGCATCCTTGACGGTGGCGACGATGACGTCGCCAATGCCTGCGTAGCGACGGCCAGAGCCACCGAGAACGCGGATCGTCAAGATTTCCTTGGCGCCCGTGTTGTCGGCGATCTTAAGTCGCGACTCCTGCTGAATCAATTTTTACTCCTGTCGTCGCGCCGGTTCTCACGCCTTGTACGTGAGCCTTGCGGAACGGATATGATCAACCCGCATTCCATGGCCTGTGACGCTGGGGCCCAGCCAGAGGGGCTGCGGGGTCTGGCGCCTGCCAAGCTCTTCGCGGCAGAAGTGGGCGCGCGAAAAGGGCACAGGCGTACAGATCTTCCATCTTACCCCGTAGACTGCCCGTCCGACGAATCGCCCTGCGCGCGGGGACCTCGCACGCAGAAAAGACCCCGCGCACCTCCCCCACTGAGTGGGATGAGGGCGCAGGGCCTTGTCTCTGTCTTCGGCTCAGCCGAGGATCAAGAGGCTCGGTTTAGCGAGCGCGCTCGATGACCTCGACGAGACGCCAGCGCTTCGTTGCCGACAGCGGACGGGTCTCCGCGATGAGAACGAGGTCGCCGATGCCGGCGGTGTTCTCTTCGTCGTGTGCTTTGACCTTGGACGTACGGCGGATGACCTTGCCGTACAGGGCGTGCTTCACGCGGTCCTCGACCTGCACGGTGATCGTCTTCTCCATCTTGTCGGAGACGACGTAGCCGCGACGGGTCTTGCGGTAAGCGCGAGCCTGGGACTCTTCAGTCACTGCAACTTCCTTTTCGCTCACTTGTCATCACCCTTAGGGGTTTCGACAATGTTGAGTTTGCGTTCGTTCAGCACCGTGTAGATGCGAGCGATATCGCGACGGACGGCGCGCAGACGGCTGTTGTTCTCCAACTGGCCACTGGCTGCCTGGAAGCGCAGGTTGAACAGCTCTTCCTTGGCCTTAGCAAGCTCCTTCGTGAGGCGCTCGTTATCGAAGCTTGTGAGCTCCTTGACGGCAAGATCCTTGGATCCAATAGCCATGGTTATTCACCACCCTCACGACGGACGATTCGTGCCTTAAGCGGCAACTTGTGGATCGCAAGGCGCAGGGCCTCACGGGCTACTTCTTCGCTGACACCGGAGAGCTCGAAGAGAACTCGTCCCGGCTTCACGTTGGCAACCCACCACTCGGGCGAACCCTTACCGGAACCCATGCGGGTTTCGGCAGGCTTCTTGGTCAGCGGACGGTCAGGGTAGATGTTGATCCAGACCTTGCCGCCACGCTTGATGTGACGCGTCATGGCGATACGAGCTGCCTCGATCTGACGGTTCGTCACGTAAGCGGGGGTCAGAGCCTGAATGCCGTACTCACCGAAAGTGACCTCAGTGCCGCCCTTGGCCATGCCGGAGCGCTTCGGGTGGTGCTGCTTGCGGTGCTTTACTCGACGTGGGATAAGCATTTAAGCCTCTCCTCCCTCTGCAGCAGCCGGAGCCTCGGCCGGAGCCTGAGCTGCCTGCGGTGCTGCCTGGCGATCGGTGGGACGACGACGACGGGTCTCGCCGCCGCGGCCCGGACGCTCAGCGCCGCGGTTGCCGCGAGCCGGAGCTGCAGCAGCCTGCGCCGCAAGCTCCTTGGACGTGATGTCGCCCTTGTAGATCCAGACCTTCACGCCGATGCGGCCGAACGTCGTCTTGGCCTCGAAGAAGCCGTAGTCGATGTTGGCGCGGAGCGTGTGAAGCGGAACGCGGCCTTCGCGGTAGAACTCCTTGCGGCTCATTTCAGCGCCGCCCAGTCGACCGGAGCACTGGACACGGATGCCCTTGGCGCCGGCACGCTGTGCGGACTGCATGGCCTTCTTCATCGCGCGGCGGAAGGCCACGCGGGAAGCGAGCTGCTCGGCGATGCCCTGAGCAACCAGGGTGGCTTCCATCTCGGGGTTCTTGACCTCGAGGATGTTCAGCTGAACCTGCTTGCCCGTGAGCTTCTCAAGCTCGCCGCGGATGCGGTCTGCTTCAGCGCCGCGACGGCCGATGACGATACCCGGGCGCGCCGTGTGGATGTCCACGCGGACACGGTCACGGGTGCGCTCGATCTCGATCTTGGCGACTGCTGCGCGGTCCATGCTCGGACCGGAGAACATTTCGCGGATCTTCACGTCTTCAACGACGAAGTCCTTGTAACGCTGACCCGGCTTGTTGCTGTCAGCAAACCAGTGCGAAACGTGGGAAGTCGTGATTCCGAGGCGGAATCCGTTCGGGTTGATTTTCTGTCCCATTTACTTTTCCCCACCCTTCTCTTCCGGAAGCGCGACAACCACAGTGATGTGGCTGGTGCGCTTGTTGATGCGGTAGGCGCGACCCTGAGCACGGGGCTGGAATCGCTTCATCGTGGGACCCTCGTCAACGAAGGCTTCGCTGATGAACAGCTCGTCTTCCTTGAACGCGACTCCGTCACGGTCTGCTGCAACGCGAGCATTCGCGATGGCAGATGCAACAACCTTGTAAACCGGCTCCGAAGCTGCCTGTGGGGCAAACTTCAAGATCGCCAGGGCCTCATTCGCCTGCTTGCCACGAACGAGGTTGACAACGCGCCGGGCCTTCATAGGCGTTACGCGGATGTGACGCGCAATTGCCTTGGCTTCCATTGCTTTCCTTCTCTCTGAAAGGCAGCGCCGCTTAGCGACGCTTGCCCTTCTTGTCGTCCTTCACGTGGCCGCGGAAAGTCCGCGTCGGGGCGAATTCGCCGAGCTTGTGCCCGACCATCGACTCGGTGACAAAGACGGGGATGTGCTTGCGTCCGTCGTGAACGGCGATCGTGTGTCCGAGCATGTCGGGCACGATCATCGAACGGCGGGACCACGTCTTGATGACGTTCTTGGTGCCCTTTTCGTTCTCGGCAGCGACCTTGACGTACAGGTGCTGGTCAACGAAAGGACCCTTCTTCAGGCTGCGTGGCATGTTTCCAGGCTCCTATCGCTTGTTCTTGTTACGACGGCGACGAACAATGAGCTTGTCGCTTTCCTTGTTCGGACGGCGCGTGCGGCCTTCCGGCTTGCCGTTCGGGTTAACCGGGTGACGGCCACCGGAGGTCTTGCCTTCACCACCACCGTGCGGGTGGTCAACCGGGTTCATGGCGACACCGCGGACGGTCGGGCGAACGCCCTTCCAGCGCATGCGGCCGGCCTTGCCCCAGTTGATGTTCGACTGCTCGGCGTTGCCGACCTCGCCGATCGTTGCGCGGCAGCGCACGTCGACGTTGCGGATTTCACCGGAGGGCAGACGAAGCTGTGCGTAGCGACCCTCACGGGCAACCAGCTGAACGCTCGCACCAGCGGAGCGGCCCATCTTGGCGCCGCCGCCCGGACGGAGCTCCACGCAGTGGATGACCGTGCCGACGGGGATGTTGCGGAGCGGAAGGTTGTTGCCCGGCTTGATGTCAGCGTTGGGCCCAGCCTCGACGATGTCGTTCTGCTTCAGCTTGTTCGGCGCGATGATGTAGCGCTTCGTGCCGTCCACGTAGTGGAGAAGCGCGATGCGTGCGGTGCGGTTCGGATCGTATTCGATCTCGGCAACGCGTGCGTTCACGCCGTCCTTGTCAGCACGACGGAAGTCGATGAGACGGTACTGGCGCTTGTGGCCACCGCCCTTGTGACGCGTCGTGATCTTGCCCGTGTTGTTGCGGCCGCCGCTCTTGGGGAGCGGGCGAACCAGCGACTTCTCGGGGGTCGACCGGGTGATTTCTGTGAAGTCGGCTACGGACGAGCCGCGACGGCCCGGCGTAGTCGGCTTGTACTTACGGATTCCCATAGTTTAATTCCTCGTTAAAGTGGTCTCCGCTTAGGAAAGCGGACCGCCGAAGATGTCGATGGACTCGCCGTCGCGAAGCGTCACGATGGCACGCTTCGTCGCCTTGCGGGAGCCCCAGCCGTAGCGGGTGCGCTTGCGCTTGCCCACACGGTTGATGGTGTTGACGGAGTCAACGTTGACAGAGAAGATGCGCTCTACTGCAACCTTGATCTCAGCCTTGTTCGAACGCGGGTCCACGAGGAACGTGTAGCGGCCCTCGTCGATTGCGCCGTAGCTCTTCTCAGAGACGACCGGAGCAATGATCACGTCGTGCGGAGCCTTGTTGAGCGTGCTCACTTGGCGGCCTCCTTCGTGGCAGTCTTGGCAGCGACGAAGGCTTCGAAAGCTGCCTGGGTGAAGACCACGTCGTCGTTCACGAGCACGTCGTAAGTGTTCAGCTGGTCGACGTACAGGCAGTGAACGTTCTCGAGGTTGCGCACGGAGAGTGCGGCGACGTCGTTGGAACGCTCGATGACGACGAGCTTGTTCTTGCGGTCGCTCACAGCGCGGAGCGCGGCGAGTGCCTCACGAGCGTTCGGCTTGTCGCCGGCAACGATCGTGTCGAGAACGTGAATGCGATCGTGGCGAGCGCGGTCCGAGAGGGCGCCGCGGAGTGCTGCCGCGATCATCTTCTTGGGGGTGCGCTGCGCGTAGTTGCGCGGGGTCGGACCGTGGACAATGCCACCGCCGGTCATGTGCGGAGCGCGGATGGAGCCCTGACGAGCCCGGCCGGTGCCCTTCTGCTTGAACGGCTTGCGGCCTGCGCCGGAAACCTCTGCGCGGGTCTTCGTCTTGTGGGTGCCCTGACGAGCAGCAGCCAGCTGAGCGACGACGACCTGGTGCAGAAGCGGAACGTTCGTCTGAACGTCGAAGATTTCTGCGGGAAGATCAACCTTGACAGTTGCCATTTCCTTATGCTCCCTTCACTGCGGAACGGACGAGCACGACCGAACCGCGAGCACCCGGAAGGGCGCCCTTGATCAGCAGCAAGTTCTTCTCGGCGTCAACGGCGTGAATCGTGAGATTCTGCGTCGTGTGACGGACGGCGCCCATGCGGCCAGCCATGCGGAGGCCCTTGAAGACGCGCGACGGCGTCGAAGCGCCACCGATCGAGCCCGGCTTGCGGTGGTTCTTGTGAGCACCGTGGGAAGCGCCGACGCCGGAGAAGCCGTGACGCTTCATGACGCCTGCGAAGCCCTTGCCCTTGGACTTGCCCACGACGTCGACCTTCTGGCCGGCCTCGAAGAGGTCCACGGTGAGCTCCTGGCCCAGGGTGTACTCGGCGGCGTCCGCAGTGCGGAGCTCGACGAGGTGACGGCGAGGCGTGACGCCTGCCTTGTCGAAGTGGCCAGCGAGGGGCTTGGTCACCTTGCGCGGGTCGATCTGGCCGTAGCCGATCTGAACCGAGGTGTAGCCCTCGGACTCTTCAGTGCGGAGCTGGGTCACGACGTTGGTGTCTGCCTGAACGACAGTCACGGGGATGAGGCGGTTGTCCGCATCCCACACCTGGGTCATGCCGAGCTTCACGCCGAGCAGACCCTTGAAAGTACGCTGAGTGGTCGTCATTCTCGGGCCCCCTACAGCTTGATCTCGATGTTGACGTCAGCCGGCAGGTCGAGACGCATGAGCGAATCGACGGCCTTCGGCGTCGGGTCCACGATGTCGATGAGGCGCTTGTGAGTGCGCATCTCGAAGTGCTCGCGGCTGTCCTTGTACTTGTGCGGCGAACGAATAACGCAGTACACGTTCTTCTCCGTCGGAAGGGGAACCGGTCCCACAACCGTTGCGCCTGCACGCGTGACCGTTTCAACGATCTTCCGGGCCGAAACGTCAATGACCTCGTGGTCATACGACTTCAGCCGGATGCGGATTTTCTGTCCCGCCATGGCGTCGTGCCTCTTTCTGTTCCTTGACACTGATGAATGCGTCCATCACGCTCTCCGCCGCGAAGGCGAAGGTCGCTGTCAACGCTCCCGTAGAGCTGAATCCTCTCGGCAGGGATGCCGAGCGGGTTCCTCAGAACTACCGGACACCGTATCCCGAGGTCGGGCGTGTCGCCTGGATCAGGCGAATGTCACGCGTCGTTCTGCGGAATCGGCTTGTTGCGCTCTCACCTGCGGCGTCAGCCCTGCACCGGGCATTATCCCGGCCGGGCTCCCCGCTCTGCAGCGTGAGATTTCTCAGGCGAACCTGATGTGAGGGCACAAAGGTGCACACACAACTTATCCATTCTCTCAGATCTCCCGCTATTTCGCCAATTCCCGGGCGCCCGCCTCACTTGAGGGAGCGAAGCCTCCACAGAGCGAGTCCCGCCACAGCCACCGCCAGAACTGCGAGAAGGCCCACCGTGTAGTTCTCAAGGAAGATGAGGAAGCTGACGCACAGGCACAGCGATCCCCAGACCGTGAGGACCGGCTGCCTCCGCAGCAGCCCGAGGATCACCACCGCGGCCAGTCCCGCCAGGGCGATCGACCGCTCCCCGGTGCTCCTTCCCATGCCAGCGAGCGCGGCCAGAGTGAACGACGCCGCAGCCGCGTAGGCGTAGAGCTCAGCCGCCGGATCGCTGAGCAAGTCCCGACCGAGGGCTGCTGCCAGGCCCAGGGCCGCTCCGACGGCCACGAGAACAAGGACGGGCTGCCAGTCACCGGCCCCGGCGTAGAACAGCCGCCCCAGCCCTGCGCCTCCCAGCAGAGTCCAGAGACCGATGCGCCCCTCCTCCAGCCACTCGTGCCCCGGCCGCACCTGGGGCATCACCCTCAGGAGGAGTTCCGCGCCGACAGCCGTCAGAGCCAGTCCCCCGAGGGCCAGAAGGAGGCCGCCCCACCACGCCGCAGCCGCCGCCAGGATGAGGTGCCCGCCGGCACAGCCCAGCACCACGGGCAGCGGCAGCCGTGCCCAGCGAAGCGCTCCGCAGGCAGCGCCGCCCGCCAGGAGGAGGACTGCGGTGGTGCTCTGGGCAGGGCCCCAGCCTGCGGGCGCGATGTCCGCCACCAGCGCCGCCCATCCAGCCCATGAGGAGAGAACGACGACGGGCGCCCAGCGCACCGCCGTGTGCTCGCGGATGGCCCGGGCAGCCCACGCCACGCCGACGAGCAGGACGGTCAGCCCAGCGCCCCAGGCCATTCTCCAGACAGCCAGAGAGAACAGCAGGCCGCAGACGAGGCCGGCAGCGGTGACCTGGGTCCCGAGAGACGAGAGAACCCGGCGGACGGGCAGCACGAGCGCCGTCCAGATGACTGCTGCCCCCAGGAGGACGAGGCAGATGACGTCGAGAGGCCCGGACTGCTCAGAGACTGCACCGCGCGTCAGGCCTCCTGCGATGAGCAGGCCCGCCGTCGCCCAGGTGAGCTGCGGGGGGATGAGTCCGCCGTGGCGGTCTGATGGGTCTCGGGCGACGAGGAGGGAGGATCCCGCGATGGCGCATCCCATCCCCAGGGCAAGGAGCACCTGACGCGCCTCCCCGCTTCTTCCCGCTCCGAGAGCCGCGAGGTCCAGTCCCCAGACTAGGAGCCCTGCCTGGAGAGGAAGGGAGACTCGGGCGGCGCCAATTCCCCTCGAGACTGCGATGGACGTGGCCGCAAGGCCTCCTGCGAGAGCCGCCGCAGCCGCCCAGAGGGTGATGGCCCCCGGCTGCGAGGCACGGGACTGCCCGGCCCCTCCGCCCATGGTCTCGAGGACAGCCAGGGAGAAGACGCCCGCTGCGATGAGCGCTGGCCCGGCCGCTCTCCATGAGCGGGCCGAACGGTTCCACACGATCGCCGAGACTCCCTCTCCCGCGTGGAACGCGCCTGCCCCCACGACGGGAGCCGCGGCCCAGGCTCCCTCTCCTCCCCAGGCTGCCAGACCTGCCACCCCGGCCAGCCCCAGACAGCCCGAGGAAACGGCGGAGCGCACCCAGTCTCCTTCTGACCGTGCGCGCCATCCCAGGACAGCTCCGACGCCGAGGGCCGCGGCTGCGAGCGAAGCCCCGATCTGGCCTGCGGGAGCGTCCAGGGCGACCGCCACCGCGGCTCCGGCCAGCGCCGCCTCCTCCGGAATGGGCCGGGAGGGCATGAGCAGCAGACCTGCGAGGAGGGCTGCCACCAGGATCCATCGTGCAGGGTGCCCCTCCCCCAGAGACGCTGGCCACTGGGTGGAGCAGGTCAGGAGGGCCATGGCCGCCATGACCCACGTTCTTGCGGCCGGTCGCGGCCGGGCGTCCTCACCTCTGCTCCTCAGCCAGGGCATCTGATCACGATCCGCCCATGAGAGGAGCAGCACGAGCAGAGCTGTCACAGTGTAGGCCGCGAAGGGATGCCTCTCTGCCGCGCAGAAGAGAATGACCGGCCAGGCGACAGCCCCGGCGACAAGATCCAGGGCCTCCTGTCTGCGGGTCTGCGACCAGTGAAGACCCGCGACAAGAGCCATGCCTGTGCCCAGGACCGAGAAAGGGCCCCAGGACGACAGCACCGATCCGTCTGCCTGGGCCTGCGCCATGAGAACCAGTCCGGGCAGCGGCAGGCCGAGCACGGCGACTTCGGGCACAGCGGCCCATCGGCGTCGTCGTTCCGCGTGGGACACCCAGAGCACGGCTGAGGCAGCGACGACTGCGGCGGCAAGCCCCCAGGCCCCCGGGCGGACCATCGCAGGGAGAGCGCAGGCCACAGCTCCGGCGCCCCAGAGCAGAGCCGGACGGGACAGAGGTATTGGGCGCGACTGCAGCCAGGGCGCCGCAGTCTCGAGGGCGCTGGGGCGAGTGAAGCCCACGGCGTGGATCGCTGCGATCAGGGCCAGTCCGGCTGAGAAGGCGTCGCCCTGCCACCCCAGCGCGTGCATCCAGGACAGCGGAACCGCGAGGGCGGCCAGCCGCAGCGCCACGAGATCATCCAGACGGCGACCCGCCCGATACGCCACGGCTGCGTGAATCCCGAGCAGGGTGAGGACCACCGCGAACTCGTGAGCAGACACGCTCCGGACAAGGGCGCTCACCAGGGTCGCAAGGGTCGTGAGCGGCGTATACCAGGGGCCGAGATCGACAAAGGCTCGCCGCAGAGGCTCAGGAAGATGAATCGATTCCCTGAGGGAGGCGAGCTTGACCGCCGTCGAGATGACGACGACGAGGCCCAGCGTCAGGAGAAGCCCCCTCTGAAGCAGAACGCCGAAGGAGACGGCAAAGGAGAAGACCGAGACGACGGACAGGTAGCCCAGAACGCGGCTGGAGAGCGTGACCGCTGCGTGGGTGTACAGGACCAGGCCTACACCGGAGGTGATCATTGCGGCGAGTGCTCCCTGGTCGGGGAAGAGCCAGGCTGCCATCCCCAGTCCTGTCAGGGGAACGAGCGCCAGGGCGATTCCCACGAAGCCCACCGCCGCGGGCCTGAGGAACGGCCTGCTGCTGAGAACCGTCAGACCGGACAGGTAGAAGGCCGCTGTCATGCCGGCGAGGATGAGCGTCTTGGCAGCACCCGGGAGAGCGGAGAGAAGCAGGAGGCCGCCGGCGGCGATGACGAGCAGTGCGGCGGAGTAGAGGCCGATGGTCACGTTGCGGATCTCGCGACGACGCGCCTCTTCGGCCGGGTCGAGCTGAGGAGCGGGAGCCGCGGCAACAGAGATGGCCCCAGGCGCGACGACGGGCTCGGCCGCCGGCGGAGGCGCCGCTACAGGCTCATGGACGATCGGCGCTGGTCTCATCGGTGCCGGTCCCATCGGCGGCGGCACAGGCGCTCCTGCCGAGACCGCGGGCGGCTGATCCCCCGGCGCGGCAGGGTTCACGACCGCCATCTCTGGCACGCGGCGCCTCCTGCGCCCGACCAGATAGCCCACCGTGAATCCGGCGGCAAAAATCGCTGAGACAACAAGGAACAAGACGAAGAGAATGGCCCCCATAGGAGACATGGTAGCTGCACTCCCAGAAGGGTCCTTGACAGAAAAACAGCGCCCGCCAACCCCCTCAGGGGTCAGCGGGCGCTGCTCAGATCCATTCACTGCGCGGCAGCGTGTGCCGCTCAGCTCATGAAGCAGTCAGAAGACTACTTGATGATCTTGGTGACGCGTCCCGAACCAACGGTGCGGCCGCCTTCGCGGATAGCGAAGCCGAGGCCCTCTTCCATAGCGATCGGCTGGATGAGCTCGACCGACATCTCGGTGTTGTCGCCGGGCATGACCATCTCGGTGCCCTCGGGCAGCGTGATGACGCCGGTGACGTCCGTGGTGCGGAAGTAGAACTGCGGACGGTAGTTCGAGTAGAACGGGTTGTGACGACCGCCCTCATCCTTGGAGAGGATGTAGACGTTAGCCTCGAAGTCGGTGTGCGGGGTGATGGAACCCGGCTTCACGACAACCTGGCCACGCTCGACATCGTCGCGCTTGAGACCGCGGAGCAGGAGGCCACAGTTCTCGCCAGCCCATGCTTCGTCGAGCTGCTTGTGGAACATCTCGATACCGGTGACCGTGGTCTTCTGGACCGGGCGGATGCCGACGATCTCGACCTCGGAGTTGATTGCGAGGGTACCGCGCTCGGCGCGACCCGTCACAACGGTACCGCGACCGGTGATCGTGAAGACGTCCTCGATCGGCATGAGGAAGGGCTTGTCGCGGTCGCGCACCGGATCCGGCACGTTCTCGTCGACAGCTTCCATGAGGTCCTCAACGGACTTGACCCACTCGGGATCGCCCTCGAGAGCCTTGAGGCCGGAGACGCGGACAACGGGAGCGTTGTCGCCGTCGAACTCCTGCGAGGAGAGAAGTTCGCGAACTTCCATCTCGACGAGGTCGAGGAGTTCCTCGTCCTCAACCATGTCCGACTTGTTGAGTGCAACGAGCAGGTACGGGACGCCAACCTGGCGAGCAAGAAGAACGTGCTCGCGAGTCTGGGCCATCGGGCCGTCGGTTGCAGCAACCACGAGGATAGCGCCGTCCATCTGCGCAGCACCCGTGATCATGTTCTTGATGTAGTCAGCGTGACCCGGAGCGTCAACGTGCGCGTAGTGGCGCTTCTCCGTCTGGTACTCAACATGCGAGATGTTGATGGTAATGCCGCGCTGGCGCTCTTCCGGTGCGGAGTCAATCGAGCCGAAGTCGCGCTGCTCGTTGAGGTCCGGGTACTTGTCTGCAAGCACCTTGGAAATTGCGGCCGTCAACGTGGTCTTACCGTGGTCAACGTGACCGATGGTGCCGATGTTAACGTGCGGCTTGTTCCGCTCGAACTTTGCCTTTGCCACTAGTTCCTCCTAGAAACTGATTCAGAAGACTGAATGAAACAGCCGCAGGTTAACGGCCGGTACTTGTTTCAGTCTACTGGGGGCTTGTGTTTTCTTGAAATTCTCGATCCGAAGACTCGCGGGCTGACCGCTGCAGATCGTCTAGCCTTGCCGATTATCGCAGAACGACGCTCGGCGGATCCCGGTGTGCGGGGCCCTCCCCGCGGGGAGAGCGCCCCGCACACCGGATGTCCGGAACTACTCTCCGCGGTGCTTCTGGATGATCTCGTCCGCCACGGCCTTGGGGACCTCGGCGTAGGACTCGAACGTCATCGAGTAGACGGCACGGCCCTGCGTCTTGGAACGCAGATCGCCGATGTAGCCGAACATCTCAGACAGCGGCACAGAGGCCCGGATGACCTTGACGCCAGCGGCGTCTTCCATCGAGGCGATCTGGCCGCGACGGGAGTTCAGGTCACCGATGACGTCGCCCATGTACTCCTCGGGAGTACGGACTTCGACGGCCATGACCGGCTCGAGGAGAACCGGGTTGGCGCGACGAACGCCTTCCTTGAAGACCTGGGAGCCGGCGATCTTGAACGCCATTTCCGAGGAGTCGACATCGTGGTAGGCGCCGTCGTTGACGGTTGCCTTGATGCCGACCATCGGGTAGCCGGCGAGAACGCCGAGCTGCATGGCGTCCTGGATGCCCGCGTCGATGGACGGGATGTACTCGCGCGGGATGCGACCGCCCGTGACACCGTTGACGAACTCGTAGAAGACGTCCTCGGTGGTCTCAAGAGGCTCGAACGTGACCTGGACCTTAGCGAACTGGCCAGAACCGCCCGTCTGCTTCTTGTGGGTGTAGTCGACCTTCTCGGCCTTCTTCTTGATCGTCTCGCGGTAGGCGACCTGGGGCTTGCCCACGTTTGCCTCGACGCGGAACTCGCGGCGCATGCGGTCCACCAGGATGTCCAGGTGGAGCTCGCCCATGCCGCCGATTTCGGTCTGGCCGGTCTCTTCGTTCTGGGACACCGTGAAGGTGGGGTCCTCAGCGGAGAGCTTCTGGATAGCCGTCGAGAGCTTCTCCTGGTCGCCCTTGGTCTTCGGCTCGATGGCGACGAAGATCACGGGATCCGGGAAGGTCATGGACTCGAGGACAACCGGGTTCTGCGGATCGCAGAGCGTGTCGCCCGTCGTCGTGTCCTTGAGGCCGATGACAGCGTAGATGTGCCCGGCGTGGAGGTTGTCCACCGGCATTTCCTTGTTGGCGTGCATCTGGAAGAGCTTGCCAACGCGCTCTTTCTTCTGCTTCGTGGAGTTGAGCACCTGCGCGCCGGACTCGAGCGTGCCCGAGTAGACGCGGATGAAGTTCAGCTGGCCGAAGAAGGGGTGTGCCGCGATCTTGAACGCAAGAGCGGAGAACGGCTCGTCCTCGCTCGGCTTGCGGATGATCTCGACCTCTTCGTTCTTCGGGTCGTGACCGATCATGGCGGGAACGTCAACCGGCGACGGCAGGAAGTCGATGACGGCATCGAGCATCGGCTGCACACCGCGGTTCTTGAAGGCCGAACCACAGAAGACCGGGTAGATCTCCGAGTTGATGACCATCTTGCGGATGCCGGCCTTGAGCTCCTCGATCGACGGCTCTTCGCCCTCGAGGTACTTGTTCATGAGCTCGTCAGAGGACTCAGCGACAGACTCGACGAGCTGCGCGCGGTACTCTTCTGCGCGCTCCTGGAGATCGGCGGGGATCTCCTGGACCTCGTAGGCTGCGCCCATGGTGACGTCGCCCTTGGCGTCGCCCGGCCACACGAAGGCCTTCATGGTGAGCAGGTCGACGACGCCGACGAAGTCGTTCTCAGCGCCGATCGGCAGCTGCATGACGAGCGGCTTGGCGCCGAGGCGCTTGATGATCGTGTCGACGGTGAAGTAGAAGTCAGCGCCGAGCTTGTCCATCTTGTTGACGAAGCAGATGCGCGGGACGTCGTACTTGTCAGCCTGGCGCCACACAGTCTCAGACTGCGGCTCCACGCCTTCCTTGCCGTCGAAGACTGCAACGGCGCCATCGAGAACACGCAGGGAGCGCTCAACCTCAACCGTAAAGTCAACGTGGCCCGGGGTGTCAATGATGTTGATCTGGTTCTTGTTCCAGAAGCAGGTCACAGCAGCGGACGTGATCGTGATGCCACGTTCCTTCTCCTGCTCCATCCAGTCGGTGGTCGAGGCGCCGTCGTGCGTCTCACCGATCTTGTGGTTCACACCCGTGTAGAAGAGGATGCGTTCCGTCGTCGTGGTTTTGCCAGCATCGATGTGGGCCATGATGCCGATATTGCGGACCTTTGTAAGGTCTGTAAGCACGTCCTGTGCCACGGTTTCTCCCTGAGTTGAGGCGAGTCTGCGAGTAGTTGGGATACAACTGACGCTAGCCGCTTTCGTGGTGCGGCGGCTAGCGTCAGTTGATCGTCATTACCAGCGGTAGTGAGCGAAGGCCTTGTTGGACTCAGCCATCTTGTGAGTGTCCTCACGGCGCTTGACAGCGGCGCCGAGACCGTTGGACGCGTCCAACAGCTCGTTCATGAGGCGCTCGGTCATCGTCTTCTCGCGGCGAGCCTTCGAGTAGCCGACGAGCCAGCGGAGGGCCAGCGCGGTGGCGCGGCCCGGCTTGACCTCGACCGGAACCTGGTAGGTTGCGCCGCCGACGCGGCGGGAGCGAACCTCAAGGGTCGGGCGGACGTTGTCCATAGCCTTCTTGAGCACGGAGACGGCATCCTGACCGGACTTCGCCGCCACACCCTCGAGTGCACCGTAGACGATGCGCTCAGCGGTGGACTTCTTGCCGTCAACGAGAACCTTGTTGATGAGCTGCGTCACGAGGGGGGATCCGTAGACCGGATCGTTGACCAGAGGACGCTTGGGAGCGGGACCCTTACGAGGCATTACTTCACCTTCTTCGCGCCGTAACGGCTGCGTGCTTGCTTGCGGTCCTTGACACCCTGGGTGTCAAGTGCGCCGCGGATGATCTTGTAGCGGACACCCGGAAGGTCCTTCACACGACCGCCGCGAACGAGGACGATGGAGTGTTCCTGGAGGTTGTGACCAACGCCCGGAATGTAAGCGGTGACTTCAATGCCGCCGTTGAGGCGCACACGGGCGACCTTGCGGAGCGCCGAGTTCGGCTTCTTCGGGGTGGTGGTGTAAACACGCGTGCAGACGCCACGACGCATCGGGCTGCCCTTGAGGGCAGGAGCCTTGGTCTTGACAACCTTCGGCGTGCGGCCCTTGCGGACCAGCTGCTGAATAGTAGGCACTATGGTGAACTTTCTGAGAGAGTCAGATTGACTGATACCGCCCACGGTGTGAGCTGGGCGCATTCAGACGTGCGAAAGTGTGGCATTTGTCGCGCAAGAACCCCGCGACCCGGAAACAGGCACAATACCCATCCGTCAGGACGGGCAGCCATCATCCTCTGCCACACATATAAATCTCTTTAACTCTAACAGATGCCGGGCACTCCCCCGGACGCCCGCTCCCCCGACGGATCGAGAACCGGAACGACGACGCCGCAGGCCCGCCTCCCGTCACCCCTGCGGGCGGATGGCCTCTCTGCGGTCCTGTCCTATGGGCCAGTGAAGAGCGAGAGGAGGGCCAGCAGCTGCCACAGCGTCGGCACCAGGAAGAATCCGCCGAGCAGGTTGGCCAGCAGCAGCCCGACCCGCTCGCATCTCCAGGCCGCAGCAGCCCCGAGGCAGCCCGCCACGACAGCCGTGGCCCAGCACCCCAGAAAGAGCGACCCGCCCTCATGCGGGAGATAGGCCGCCGCCGATGCAGCCGCCACGGCGACGAGCGTCCACAGGGGAATTGCCGCACTGCTTCCGCCAGATACCCCTCCGAGGCCTCCCCTGGGACCCCTGCGGGGAGCCCGATCACCGGTACTGTTCAAAGTTAATCGCTTAATCATGGGCACCTCTGTTCAAGTCTTAACCCGGATTGTTGGCTGTTCCCCTGCGCCCCCAGAATCTCAGGGGGCCACAGCCTGCACCCCCGGATATTCCGTATACCCCTGGAATTTTCAGGGGTAGTGAGAATAACTGGGGGTGTAGGGGTCATGCGGAAAACGCGGCGGCCCTCCACCCGAAGGTGAAGGGCCGCCGCGTTGGCCAGCCGGAGGCGGCTAGCCGAGGGGGGCCGGGACAGCGGGAGGCTGCCCCGGCGTCGTCGTCTTAGAGACGATCGTTGCCGAGAGAGTACTCGTCCAGGCTGACTGCGTGGAAGTCCGGGGTGAGCGAGTCGTCAAGACCCGTGTACCCGAAGTCCGGGAAAGCAGTCGAGGAGGAGTACAGGCTCGACTTGGCCTCTTCCGACGGCTCGACCGAAACGTTGTTGTAACGCTCCAGACCGGTGCCAGCCGGGATGAGGTTGCCGATGATGACGTTCTCCTTGAGGCCGAGCAGCGGATCGCTCTTGCCTTCCATGGCGGCCTGCGTGAGAACACGCGTGGTCTCCTGGAACGAGGCTGCGGACAGCCAGGACTCGGTGGCCAGGGAGGCCTTCGTGATGCCCATGAGCTCAGGACGACCGGACGCGGGCTGCTTGCCCTCGGCCACGGCCTTCTTGTTCTCCGCGACGAAGCGGGGACGGTCCACGAGCTCGCCCGGGAGCATGTTCGTGTCGCCCTGGTCGATGACCGTGATGCGGCGAAGCATCTGGCGAACGATGACTTCCACGTGCTTGTCGTGGATGCCGATGCCCTGGCTGCGGTACACGCCCTGAACCTCGTCCACCAAGAACTTCTCGGCGGCGCGCGGGCCCAGGATGCGGAGGATCTGCTTGGGATCCACCGGGCCGTTGACGAGCTGCTGCCCGACCTCGACCGTGTCGCCGTCCGCCACGAGCAGGCGCGAGCGGCGGAGCACCGGGTAGGCAACCTCTTCATCGCCGTTGTCCGGCGTGATGACGATGCGCATCTGCTTCTCGCCGTCCTCGATCGTCACGCGGCCAGCGGCCTCGGCGATCGGCGCGACGCCCTTGGGCGTGCGCGCTTCGAAGAGCTCCTGGATACGGGGCAGACCCTGGGTGATGTCCTCGCCCGTCGCCACACCGCCGGTGTGGAACGTGCGCATCGTCAGCTGGGTGCCCGGCTCGCCGATGGACTGTGCGGCGATGATGCCGACGGCCTCTCCGATGTCCACGAGCTTGCCCGTGGCCAGCGAACGGCCGTAGTCCAGTGCGGAGATGCCGACCTGGGAGTCAGACGTGAGGACGGAGCGAACCGAGACCTCGCGAATGCCCGCCTTGAAGAGCGTGTCGATGAGCTCGACTCCGACGTCGTCGTTGCGACGAGCCAGAACCGTGCCGTCCTCGGCCACGACGTCCTTGGCAAGGTTGCGGGCGTAGACCGACGTCTCGACGTTCTCGTGGAGAACCCAGTTGCCTGCGGCGTCCTGCTGAGCGATCGGCAGGGTGAGGCCGCGGGTCGAGCCGGAGTCGTGCTCGCGGACGATGACGTCCTGCGAGACGTCGACGAGACGACGCGTGAGGTAGCCCGAGTTGGCCGTACGGAGAGCCGTATCGGCCAGACCCTTGCGGGCGCCGTGCGTGGCGATGAAGTACTCGAGAACGGTCAGGCCTTCACGGTAGGAAGACTTGATCGGACGCGGGATGATCTCGCCCTTCGGGTTGGCCACGAGGCCGCGGATGCCGGCGATCTGGCGGATCTGGTTCCAGTTGCCTCGAGCGCCCGAGGTCACCATGCGGTACACGGTGTTGAGCTTCGGGAAGTTCTCCTCCATGGCCGTTGCAACTTCGGCCGTGGCCTTGTTCCAGATGTCGATGAGCTCCTGACGGCGCTCGTCGTCGGCCAGAAGACCCTTCTCGTACTCGCGCTCGACCTTCGCCGCGCGCTCCTCGTAGCCGGCCATGATGGCGGGCTTCTCGGGCGGCGCTGCGATATCGGAGATCGCGACGGTCACACCGGAGCGAGTCGCCCAGTAGAAACCGGCTGCCTTGAGGTTGTCCAGCGTCTCCGCCGTGACGACCTTCGGGTAGCGCTCAGCGAGATCGTTGACGAGGGTCGAGAGCGAGCCCTTGTCGGCGACGCGCTCGAACCAGGGGTAGTCCTGGGGAAGCGTCTCGTTGAAGATGACCTGGCCGAGGGAGGTCTTGATGAGGGCAGGGGTGCCCTCTTCCCAGCCCTCGGGAGCCGGCTGGTCCTCAGACGGAACGAAGTTCTCGACGCGGATGTTGACGAACGCGTTGATGTGAATCTCGCGGGCGTCGTGCGCCATGATCGCCTCGGCGACGGAGGAGAAGGAGCGGCCTTCGCCCTTCTCGCCCGGACGCTTCGTCGTCAGGTGGTGCAGGCCGATGATCATATCCTGCGAAGGCAGGGTGACCGGCTTGCCGTCCGACGGCTTGAGGATGTTGTTCGAGGAGAGCATGAGCACACGAGCCTCAGCCTGCGCCTCGGGAGACAGCGGCAGGTGGACTGCCATCTGGTCGCCGTCGAAGTCGGCGTTGAACGCGGCACACACGAGGGGGTGGAGCTGAAGCGCCTTGCCCTCGACGAGCTGCGGCTCGAACGCCTGGATGCCGAGGCGGTGAAGCGTCGGTGCACGGTTGAGCAGAACCGGGTGCTCGGTGATGATCTCTTCGAGCACGTCCCAGACCTGCGGACGGTAGCGCTCGACCATGCGCTTTGCAGACTTGATGTT
>JAGLBH010000130.1 GCA_018260285.1 Arthrobacter sp.
CCCACGCCCACCACGTCCCCGCTCGGGGAGAGGACCACCGCGCCGATCGGCACGTCCCCGTGGTCGAGTGCTCTGCGGGCCTGCTCCAGGGCAAGGCCCATCCACTCCTGCTGCTGCTCTGCGCTGGGAACGGCCTGCGCCGGTGTGGGGCTCATCCCTCAATGGTAGTTTTTCTGTATGCGCACCCTCGTCGTCGACCACCCGCTCGTGGCCCACAAACTGACCGTCCTCCGTGATGAGAACACCCCGTCGAACGTCTTCCGGCGTCTCACGGAGGAGCTCGTGACCCTGCTCGCCTATGAGGCCACCCGCGAGGTGAAGACCGTCCCCGTGGAGATCACGACGCCGGTGACCCGCACCACCGGCACCGCCTTCGCCAAGCCCACGCCCCTCGTGGTGCCGATCCTCCGGGCCGGCCTGGGCATGCTCGAGGGCATGATGCACCTCGTCCCCACCGCCGAGGTCGGCTTCCTCGGGATGGCCCGCAACGAGGAGACCCTCGACATCATCACCTACGCCGAGCGCCTGCCGGAGGACCTCACGGGCCGGCAGGTCTTCGTGCTGGACCCCATGCTCGCCACGGGCGGCACCCTCAAGGAGGCGGTGCGCTTCCTCTTCCGCCGCGGCGCCGAGTCCGTCACGTGCATCTGCCTGCTGGCCGCCCCGGAGGGCCTCAAGGTCCTCGAGGACGACCTCGGCGACCTGCCCGTCTCCCTCGTCCTCGCCTCCATCGACGAGAAGCTCAACGAGAAGGCGTACATCGTCCCGGGATTGGGCGACGCCGGCGACCGCCTCTACGGCGTGGCCTCCTGAGAGCGGAGTCCACTGGGCGAGGCAGGCCCCCGTCGGCTTGTGCATCGCTCGTCTGAATAAATAAGCTGGGAGAACGGCGCTCGGCGCAGCCGCTGCCGAGGCCCCGATGCTCTTTTAAGGTCTCCTATGCCAACCTCGTCCTCGGGATATGTTCACATCTCCCGCCGTGTGGCCGCTCAGGCTCGCGGCGAGGCGAGCGTGGCCGTGCCCGGCAATGACGATCCCCGCCAGGGGCATCCCGAGGTGGTTCCCATCGGCCGCGTGGCCGGGACCTACGGGCAGGGGCACCTGACCGAGGAGGCGGCGCTGGCCGCGCCGCTGGCCGTCGTCGCGGAGTCGGCCCCTCATGAGACGGCCCCTGCCCCGGACAGCGCGGCGCGCGGCTTCGTCATCTACGTGGGTCTGGACGAGCACGCGGCTCACCTTGCGGGCACCTCCCTTGCGCGGATCGCCCAGCAGGCGCGGGCGTTCATCCACGAGATGGCCCCCTCCGCCCAGTCCCATGCGGCTGTGGCGCTGGCGCCGGTCGAGGCTCCCGGCTCGGACCTCGAGGTGGTGCGCCAGGCGCTGGGAGACCCCACGGTCGTCTACCGTCCCGGAGCTGTCCACCGCCCGGCGGCCGGGACCGCCGGGGACTCGGGATCTGCCCGACGCCGCCCCTCCCGGCTCGAGCGCCGCGAGTCGTCTGAGCCGACGTCGCAGCAGGCGGGCTCGTCGTCCGGAGTGCTCATCGACCTCGCGCGGCGGGAGGTGTTCCTCGACGGCCAGACGCTCAACCTGACGTACAAGGAGTTCGAGCTGCTCACCTTCCTCGTGGACAACTCGCACCGAACCGTGGGGCGGGAGGAGCTCCTCGCAAGCCTGTGGCCCAACCAGGCGGACGCCCCGAACGAGCGCACCATCGACGTGCACATCCGGCGGCTGCGGAACAAGCTCGGCCGCCTCTCCAGCGCGGTGCGAACGGTCAGGGGACAGGGATATCGTTTCTATGACCACCCCGAAGTGGTCATCTGGAACGCTCCGGAGTACTCCATCTGAAGAAGGCCGAGGTCGCTCATGCCCCGTCTCAGCATCGTCCGCCATGCAACGGCAGCTTTCCCCCGAGGCGTCAGTGACCACGAGCGGCCCCTCTCCTCCTTCGGGCACGAGCAGGCTCCGCTCATCGGCGAGGCCCTCCGGGAGCAGGGGTGGATTCCCGAGTGCATTCTGGTCTCAAGCGCCCTCCGCACTCGGCAGACCGCCGCGTGGATCGGGGAGGCTCTGGGCGAGGACGGCCCGACGCCGAGGCTCATGGACGAGCTGTACAACGCAAGCGCCCGCTCGCTCATGCGCGTCATCAACCAGGCTCCGCGGGGAGTGGAGTCCCTGCTCGTCGTGGCCCACATGCCGGGGGTGCAGGATGTGGCGCTGAGCCTGGCCTCCCTCGACTCCGACGAATCCGCCGTGACAGACATGGCCCTCAGCTACCCGCCGGCCGGTCTCTGCCTCTTCGAGACAGACCTTGAATGGGGGGAAATCGACGGGCGAGACGCGGCTCTGAGGCACTTTCTGACCTTCGGAGAGCGCTGATTGGCATGTTGCCCAAAAGGTGTGTATAGTTGTCTACGGCTCACCGGCCGGGAAGTTTTCAAGGAAACGATCTCGACTGACGAGCTGTTCAGATTGAAAGATCTGGATTGCGTGCGTAGCTCAACGGATAGAGCATCTGACTACGGATCAGAAGGTTGGGGGTTCGAATCCCTTCGCGCGCACCACATCACAAAGCCTCCTCGCCTCCGGGCGAGGGGGCTTTTTTGGCTTTCCTGGGCTGTGCTTTCCCGGGCGGTGTCTTCCGGGGATGCGTCTTCCCGGTCCCGCTCTCCTCACGGGCCCCGCTCTCCTCACAGGCCGATCCAGACGGCGGCCGCCTTCTCCAGATGACGGACGCCTTCGGCCTCATTCAAGCGGATCCGGGCGTGAAGGCGGCCGTGGTCTGGACAAGGCGGCCAGAACCTGGACGCAGCCCAGGGCTCCGCGCCATCCCCTTCATAGACCGGTCTATGTAACCCGGGACACCCGAAATCGGCCGAAAACTCCGCCATTTCAGGGTTTTCCCCAGGGCTCCGGCGTCGTCGCCCGCAAAGAGTGCCCCTTCTAGACCAGCGGTCTAAGAGTGGGCGCGTAGTCTCTCCCTATTGACCGCAAGACCCTTGGAGGACCTTATGGCGAATCAGCCAGACTCACGCCCGACCCCCCTGACCACCGGCACTCAGGGCACGAGCTACGCTCGCCTGCAGCAGTGGGTGGACGAGGTCGCCGCGCTGACGCAGCCTCGAGAGGTCTACTGGGTGGACGGTTCTCAGGAGGAGATCGAGCGCATCCAGGCTGAGCTCGTCGAGAAGGGCGTCCTGACCCCCCTCGCAGAGGACAAGTTCCCCAACTCCTTCGCGGCCTTCTCCGACCCGGCCGATGTGGCCCGCGTCGAGGAGCGCACGTTCATCTGCTCTGAGAAGGAGCGGGACGCCGGCTTCACGAACAACTGGATGGACCCGAAGGAGATGCACGCCAAGCTGGACGGCCTCTTCTCCGGCTCCATGCGCGGCCGCACGATGTACGTCATCCCCTTCGTCATGGGCCCCCTGAACGCGGACGAGCCCAAGTTCGGCGTCGAGATCACAGACTCCGCCTACGTGGTGGCCTCCATGCGCATCATGGCCAACATCGGCTCGGAGGTCCTCCGGAAGATCGAGGAGACGGAGGCGTTCTTCGTCCCCGCCCTCCACTCCGTGGGCGCCCCGCTCGAGGACGGCCAGGAAGACGTCGTCTGGCCGTGCAACGAGGACAAGTGGATCGTGCACTTCCCCGAAGAGCGCTCCATCTACTCCTACGGCTCGGGCTACGGCGGCAACGCCCTCCTCGGCAAGAAGTGCTACTCCCTCCGCATCGCCTCGGTCATGGCGCGCGACGAGGGCTGGCTCGCCGAGCACATGCTCATCCTCAAGCTGACGAGCCCGGAGAACAAGAGCTACCACGTGGCAGCGGCCTTCCCCTCGGCCTGCGGCAAGACGAACCTCGCGCTCCTGGACCCGACGATCGAGGGCTGGAAGACCGAGACCCTCGGCGACGACATCAACTGGATGCGCTTCGGCAAGGACGGCGAGATCCGCGGCGTCAACCCGGAGGCCGGCCTCTTCGGCGTCGCCCCCGGCACAGGGTGGAGCACCAACCCGAACGCCATGCGCGCCATCGCCAAGGGCAACACGATCTTCACGAACGTGGCTCTCACGGACGACGGCGGCGTGTGGTGGGAGGGCATGACCGACGAGGTCCCCGCCCACCTGACCGACTGGAAGGGCAACGACTGGACCCCCGAGTCGGGCACCCCGGCGGCGCACCCGAACTCGCGCTTCTGCACCCCGATCGACCAGGTCGACATGCTCTCCGACGACTACTACTCGCCCGACGGCGTGAAGATCGACGCGATCTTCTTCGGCGGCCGTCGCAAGACGACGATCCCGCTCGTCACCGAGGCGCGCGACTGGAAGGGCGGCATCTTCATGGGCGCCACCCTCTCCTCCGAGACGACGGCCGCGGCTGCGGGCGCCACGGGCGTGGTGCGCCGCGACCCCATGGCCATGCTGCCCTTCATCGGCTACGACGCCGGCGACTACCTCCAGCATTGGCTCGACGTGTCCGCGAACCACGATGAGACGAAGATGCCCAAGATCTTCCTCGTCAACTGGTTCCGCCGCGATCGCGACGGCGGCTTCGCCTGGCCCGGCTTCGGCGACAACTCGCGCGTCCTCAAGTGGGCCATCGAGCGCATCGAGGGCAAGGCCGAGGGCGTCGACACCCCGATCGGCGTGGTTCCCACGTTCGAGTCCATGGACCTCACGGGCCTGGACATCTCCGAGGAGCAGTTCGCGGACGCCGTGAAGTTCGACGACGCCGAGTGGGCCGCCGAGCTGGAGGGCATCCAGGAGTGGTTCGCCAAGTTCGGCGACACCCTTCCGGAGGAGATGAACAGCGAGCTCAAGCGCCTCGAGGAGCGCTTGGCCTAGCCTCAGAGCGTCTCGCCCGCCTGGCCCCCTGTGGCGGGCGAGCACGTCGCGCGGCTCATCCCGCGCGAACCCCAGAGAGAGGGGCCCGACACAATGGCGTGTCGGGCCCCTCTCTCGCGGTCCCAAGGCCGAGGCCGGGGTGCC
>JAGLBH010000131.1:0-286 GCA_018260285.1 Arthrobacter sp.
CAGCGGCGGTGCTGCCTGCGACGTCGCCCCGCTCAGCGGCGGCGAGCTCCTCGTGGGCCTTGGTGTACTGGTCGAACGCGGCCTTGAGCTCGGACGTCGCCTGGGCGGCCTTGCCCTTCGGGCTCATGAGGGAAGCAAGCGTGGCCAGGACGATGATGCCCACGATGACGCCGAGGGACACGAACGTGGGGATCTCCGGAGCCCACTCGATGTGCTGGCCGCCGTTGATGAACGGCAGCTCGTTGACGTGCATCGCGTGGAAGATCAGCTTGAGGCCGATGAACCC
>JAGLBH010000131.1:296-4940 GCA_018260285.1 Arthrobacter sp.
GCTCCATGAGGCCGCCGAGGAGGAAGTACAGCTGGCGCAGGCCCATGAGGGCGAAGATGTTCGCTGTGAAGACGATGAAAGCCGACTGGGTCAGGCCGAAGATCGCCGGAATCGAGTCGAACGCGAACATGAGGTCTGTGAAGCCGATGGTCACGAAGACCGCGAGCATCGGGGTGAAGATCTTCTTGCCGTCGCGGACCGTGCGCAGCCTGCCGCCGTCGTAGTGCTCCGTCATCGGGATGACCTTGCGGAGACGGGCGATGAGCGGGTTCTCCTCTGTCTCGTCCTCGCCGTTGTCCGTGGCCTGCTTGTACGCGGTCCAGAGGAGGAACGCGCCGAAGAAGTAGAACACCCACGAGAACTGCTCGATGAGGACCGCGCCCAGAAGGATGAAGATGCCGCGCAGGACGAGCGCGATGATGATCCCCACCATGAGCACTTCCTGCTGGTACTTCCGCGGCACGGAGAAGCGGGCCATGATGACGATGAACACGAAGAGGTTGTCGATGCTCAGGCTGTACTCGGTGACCCAGCCGGCCAGGAACTGGGTTCCGTACTCATGGCCGGTGAAGAAGTACATGAGGCCGGCGAAGATGAGAGCCAGCACCACATAGAAGCCGACCCACAGTCCGGCTTCCTTCATGGAGGGCTCGTGAGGCCGCTTGATGACCAGCAGCAGGTCGAAGAGGAGGATGAGTCCGAGGACGACGAATGAGCCGATCTCGAACCACAGGGGAAGCAGAGGCATGAAGTCACCTTAAGGGTCTGTCAGTGGAAGGTCTGAGTGGAAAATCTGGAAAACGTCACAGATGAACCGCATCACCGACAGGAGGGGACGACGATGCAGATCATCATCCGCAAGTCTCTCCAGAGGCCGTGGAACGGCCTCCCGCTGTGCCCGGCGCCTCCTTGAAGAGGCGCGTGCTGACGTTCACAGCGCAAAGTGGGATACTCCCCTACGTCCTGACTATCCTACCCTGTCCGCCCGGCTTCCGCTTCCCCCGGGAGGACTGGCGCTATGCGTGCCCGGCGTTCTTCATCTGCCGCAGCTCCTTCTTCAGGTCGGCGATCTCGTCTCGCAGGCGCCCGGCCAGCTCGAACTGCAGCTCCTCGGCTGCGGCGTTCATCTGCCCTGTCAGCTCCTTGATGAGCGAGACGAGATCTTCGGCCCCGCCCGTGGAGAGCCCGTCCTTGCGGACGCGATCGGCGGCCTTGGAGCCACCGGCGGCCGCACGCTGCGCGTCCGTCTTGGCCGAGCTGATGCCGCGCTTGCCCTTGCCGTAGTCGAACTCCCCGAGGAGGGCCTCGGTGTCCGCCTGCTCCCGGTTGAGCTGGTCGGTGATGTCTGCGATCTTCTTCTGGAGCGGCTGCGGGTCCACCCCGTGCTTGAGGTTGTAGGCCACCTGGATCTCCCGGCGGCGGTTCGTCTCCTCGATCGCCTGGGCCATCGAGTTCGTGATCCGGTCGGCGTACATGTGCACCTCGCCGGAGACGTTTCGAGCAGCGCGGCCGATCGTCTGGATGAGGCTCGTGGCCGAGCGGAGGAAGCCCTCCTTGTCCGCGTCGAGGATGCTCACGAGGGAGACCTCGGGGAGGTCGAGGCCCTCGCGGAGCAGGTTGATGCCCACGAGCACGTCGAACGTGCCGAGGCGCAGCTCCCGGAGGAGCTCGACGCGCCGCAGGGTGTCCACATCTGAGTGGAGGTACTCGACCTTGACGCCGTGGTCCAGGAGGTACTCCGTCAGGTCCTCGGACATGCGCTTCGTCAGGGTCGTGACGAGCACGCGCTCGTTCTTGGCCACGCGCACCCTGATCTGCTCGAGCAGGTCGTCGATCTGGCCCTTCGTCGGCTTGACGACGATCTGGGGATCCACGAGGCCGGTCGGACGGATGATCTGCTCCACGACGCCGTCGCTCTGCGCGAGCTCGTACTTGCCGGGCGTCGCCGAGAGGTAGACCGTCTGTCCGATGCGATCGAGGAACTCGTCCCACTTGAGCGGGCGGTTGTCCAGGGCGCTGGGCAGGCGGAACCCGTGGTCCACGAGGGTGCGCTTGCGGGAGGAGTCCCCCTCGTACATCGCGCCGATCTGGGGAATGGTCACGTGGGACTCGTCCACCACGAGGAGGAAGTCGTCCGGGAAGTAGTCGATGAGACAGTGCGGCGCGCTCCCGGCGGCTCGCCCGTCAATGTGCCGGGAGTAGTTCTCGATGCCGTTGCAGAAGCCCATCTGCTGCATCATCTCGAGGTCGTAGGTCGTGCGCATGCGCAGCCGCTGGGCCTCGACGAGCTTGTTCTGGGACTCCAGCTCCTTGAGCCGCTCGGCCAGCTCGTGCTCGATGTCGGCGATGGCGCGAGTCATCCGCTCCGCTCCCGCAACGTAGTGGGAGGCCGGGAAGACGTACATCTCGTTCTCTTCCCGGATGACCTCGCCCGTCAGCGGGTGCAGCGTGTAGATCGCCTCGATCTCGTCCCCGAAGAACTCGATGCGCAGCGCGTTCTCCTCGTACATCGGGATGATCTCCACCGTGTCTCCGCGGACGCGGAAGGTCCCTCGGTGGAAGTCGTGGTCGTTGCGCGCATACTGCATGGACACGAACTGCCGCAGGAGCAGGTCACGGTCCATCTCCTCGCCGCGGCGCAGCGTCACCATGCCGGCCACATACTCCTCCGGGGTTCCGAGGCCGTAGATGCAGGAGACCGTGGCGACGACGACGACGTCCCGCCGCGTGAGAAGCGAGTTCGTGGCCGAATGCCGCAGCCGCTCGACCTCCTCGTTGACCGAGGAGTCCTTCTCGATGAAGGTGTCCGTCTGGGGCACGTAGGCCTCAGGCTGGTAGTAGTCGTAGTAGGAGACGAAGTACTCGACGGCGTTGTTCGGCAGCAGCTCGCGGAACTCGTTGGCCAGCTGCGCTGCCAGCGTCTTGTTCTGGACCATGACGAGCGTGGGACGCTGCACCTGTTCGATGAGCCACGCCGTCGTCGCCGACTTGCCCGTGCCCGTGGCGCCGAGGAGGACGACGTCCTTCTCGCCCGCGTTGAGCCGCTCGGTGAGCTCCTTGATGGCCTGGGGCTGATCGCCTGCAGGCTTGTACGGGCTGATGACTTCGAACGGGGCGACAACGCGGTTGATCTTCTGTGCCAGACTCATGGGTCCAGCCTACGCGGAAGGGGCGGGCGCTCTCCGTGCGCGCTGCGCGTGAGAGTGCCCGCCCCTTCCGTGTTTCTGGGGCGTGAGAGCTTAGAGCAGGCCCAGCGCCGGGAGGAGAAGCGCCGAGGAGGTCGTCGAGGGCGACGAGAGCGCTGCGATGAAGATGACAACGATCCAGATCAGGCCCAGCACGGTGAGAACCGTGTTGATGATGAAGCCGATGTTGCCGAGCTGGCCGTCAAAGCCGGCCTCGCGGGACTTCTTGCGGCCGATGAAGCCGAGGATCGCGCCCACAAGGGGGAAGAGGACGATGAAAACGAGGGAGAGGATTCCGAGGACCTTGCCCGGATCCTCACGGTGCGTGGGCTGGCCGCCCTCGAACTGTGCTGCGGGGGCCTGGTAGGGGTTCTGCTGAGACACGGGTGACTCCTAGTGAGTGAAACTGAGAATGCGGTGACTTCTCCGAAGCCCGATATCGGCTGCGAATGAAATCATCCTATCGAAAAAATGCCCCCGGGAAGATGGCTGCTCCATGCGGAGACAAAGAACGTCAGAAAGAATGCCATCCATATGAAGCCGAGGACGCACAGAACGATATTGAGAATGAATCCGACGTGGCCGAGCTGGCCGTCGAAACCGGCAGCCCGGGACTCCTTGCGGCCCATGTATCCCAGAACGACTCCCGCAATCGGCATGACCGCGGCGATGACGAGGGAGAGGATGCTGAGAAGCCGACCCGGGTCCTCTCTCAGCCCGTCGGGCTGAGGAGCAGGGGAAGAGACTGGGTTCACATTCTGATGAGACATGGGACTAGTCCACCACAGATTCAGCCAGAACGGCACTCTTCACCCGAGGCCACGCGACCCGGGAAAACCAGACCTCTTTGGCTGCTGCGTATCCCTCGGTCGTGTCGTCCAGAGCATGGATCTCCGACAGACACCGCTTCTCCGCGAGGTACTCTGCCCGGAAGGTCTCGTCCGCCCGAAGCGCGTCCCGAAAGGCCCGCGCAAACGCCAGGCCCAGTCCCCGGCTCTCGCGGACATGGAGGTTGACGGCACGGTCTGGATCGGCGTGCCGGAAGAAGGACTTCCTCCACAGAGCCGGATCCGTGTCTCCGTGCGGCGTGTCCGTGACGATCTGGGGGCGCTGGATGAAGCCGGCTCCCGCCAGAGGACCGAGCAGTCCGGGCACTCGCTCCAGGGTGTCCACCTCGATCTGCAGGTCCACGATGTCCTTGGCGGGCAGGCCCGGAACCGATGTCGATCCCACATGCTCCGCCCGGATGATCCGGTCTCCGCACGCGGCGGCGATCCGGGCGCAGAGGCGGGCCGCGTCGGCAGCCCATGCGTGCTCTGCCGGATCGGCCAGGACGGGGGCGTCTGTGCGGGGCTCCGGCTCCCCCGCCTGCACGTTCGCAGAGAACTGGCGCATCCGCTCGAAGAGCGCGTCCGCCTGAGCCTGCAGCTCCTCGAGGGTGCCGTTGTTGTCGAGGACG
>JAGLBH010000132.1 GCA_018260285.1 Arthrobacter sp.
GCTGGCATACAGGGCGATCGAGTCACGGACTGCCGCCGGATCGTCCGCCGAGAGATAGAACGTCCCCTCCTTGGCTCGAAGGATGAGGACCGGGCCGCCGAGATATCCCGTGTATTTCGGCGAAAAGAATCCCCACGACAGCGGCACAGAGGGAATGTCACTCGGTGTGCCCGGAGTCATCTCTTCCAGGCTCTCCCAGCGAACGAACTGCTGAGTCAACGGATTGAATTTCAGGAGGATCCCCGCAGGGGTCAGGCGGATCTCGGTCGAGCGCGTCTTTCTCTGCCACCAGAAGTAGAGGGGAATCAATGGGATGATCAGCGAACCAATGATCCTGATGATGGTCAGGTCTTCCGGACCGATCAGCCCCATGAGGGAGGCGCTGATCCCCAGCGACAGCAGGAGCAAAGGCTCCACTCGTCTGGATGCCTGGAGCACCGCTGCGTCCGGGGAGAGACCGCTCCTCATCATCGCCCAGGAAGTGGGCCGCCCGTTCACGGGAGTGCCCCCGATGAGCGCGTGCGGCGCACGCTCGCGGATCTGCTGCAGAAGCGCCTCAGGGTCCGGGTGGGAGAATCGCGACTCCCCCAGTTCAGTGGTGATGCTGACCCACGGTCCGCCCCGGTAGAGGTAGTCCGGGTGCGATCGCCGTCCGCCGGTGACCTCGGACCTGGAGTGATGGGTCTTCCAGTGATCTGCCCCATCGCCTGAATCGGCGCGGAGGATCTCCGCCCACTCCCACCGGAAGAACCTGTCCAGCCCCGGACGCACCGTCACGCCCTGCTCGTCGGCGGTGACGGTGGTGGACGTCACGCCGCGGCCGGCGGCGGTCCAGGTCTGTTCGTTCACGAGAATTCCTCACGAAAGGCGGATATGCGCTGATTCCAGTAAGTACACCATAGCTGGGTCTCCGCATTGATTTCGGCACCCTTTCCACAGTGAAAATCCAGATGAAAAAACCGGCAGGCTGCGCGCTGATTTCTCAACGCGCATCCTGCCGGTTCGCTGACCGCTCAAAGGCAGTCTTACAGCATGCAGCTCACGCAGCCCTCAACCTCAGTGCCCTCGAGGGCCAGCTGGCGCAGGCGGATGTAGTAGATCGTCTTGATCCCCTTCTTCCACGCGTAGATCTGCGCGCGGTTGATGTCGCGCGTCGTGGCCGTGTCCTTGAAGAACAGCGTCAGGGAGAGCCCCTGGTCCACGTGCTGGGTGGCCGCGGCGTAGGTGTCGATGATCTTCTCGTACCCGATCTCGTAGGCATCCTGGTAGTACTCCAGGTTGTCGTTCGTCAGGTACGGCGCCGGGTAGTAGACGCGGCCGATCTTGCCTTCCTTGCGGATCTCAATCCGTGCCGCCACCGGGTGGATGGAGGAGGTCGAGTTGTTGATGTAGGAGATCGAGCCCGTCGGCGGAACAGCCTGGAGGTTCTGGTTGTAGATGCCGTGCTCCATGACGGAGGCCTTGAGCGCCCGCCAGTCGTCCTGCGTGGGGATGGCCACGTTGGCGAAGAGCTCTGCCACGCGAGGCGTCGCCGGCTTCCACTCCTGCTCGATGTACTTGTCGAAGAACTCGCCCGAGGCGTACGTCGAGTTCTCGAAGCCCCCGAACGCCTGGCCCTTCTCCTGGGCCAGCAGGTTCGAGGCCCGCAGCGCGTGGAAGAGCACCGAGTAGAAGTAGATGTTCGTGAAGTCCACGCCCTCTTCGGAGCCGTAGTGGACGCGCTCGCGCGCCAGGTAGCCGTGGAGGTTCATCTGGCCGAGGCCGATCGCATGCGAGGACGCGTTGCCCTTCGCGATCGACGGGACCGACCCGATGGAGGAGAGGTCCGAGACGGCCGTGAGCGCGCGGATCGCGGTCTCAATGGACTGCCCGAAGTCCTCGGAGTCCATCGTCTTGGCGATGTTCATGGAGCCGAGGTTGCAGGAGATGTCCTTGCCGGTCTCGGCGTAGGAGAGGTCCTCGTTGTAGGTCGTGGGGCTGGAGACCTGGAGGATTTCCGAGCAGAGGTTGGACATGATGATCTTGCCCTCGATCGGGTTCGCCTTGTTCACCGTGTCCTCGAACATGATGTACGGGTAGCCCGACTCGAACTGGATCTCGGCCAGCGTCTGGAAGAACTCGCGGGCCCGGATCTTGGTCTTCTTGATCCGGGAGTCGTCCACCATCTCGTAGTACTTCTCCGTGACGTTCACGTCCGAGAAGGGCATGCCGTAGACCTTTTCGACGTCGTACGGCGAGAAGAGGTACATGTCCTCGTCGCGCTTGGCGATCTCGAAGGTGATGTCCGGGATGACCACGCCGAGAGAGAGCGTCTTGATGCGGATCTTCTCGTCCGCATTCTCGCGCTTCGTGTCGAGGAAGCGGTAGATGTCCGGGTGGTGCGCATGCAGGTACACGGCGCCGGCGCCCTGGCGCGCGCCGAGCTGGTTGGCGTAGGAGAAGCTGTCCTCGAGGAGCTTCATCACGGGGATCACGCCGGAGGACTGGTTCTCGATCTGCTTGATCGGCGCGCCTACCTCGCGGATGTTCGTCAGCGCAAAGGCGACGCCGCCGCCCCGCTTGGACAGCTGCAGCGCCGAGTTGATGGAGCGGCCGATGGACTCCATGTTGTCCTCGATGCGCAGCAGGAAGCAGGAGACGAGCTCGCCGCGCTGCTTCTTGCCCGCGTTGAGGAACGTGGGGGTCGCCGGCTGGAAGCGGCCTTCGATGATCTCGTTGACGAGGCTCTTCGCGAGGGCCTCGTCGCCCTGGGCCAGGTAGAGGGCCGCCATGCACACGCGGTCCTCGTAGCGCTCGAGGTAGCGCTTGCCGTCGAACGTCTTGAGCGTGTAGGAGGTGTAGTACTTGAACGCGCCGAGGAAGGTCTCGAAGCGGAATTTCTTGCCGTAGGCGAACTTGAAGAGGTCCTTGATGAAGGCGAAGGAGTAGCTCTGGAGCGTCTCCTCCTCGTAGTACTCGTTGTCCACGAGGTACTGCAGCTTCTCCTCCAGCGAGTGGAAGAAGACCGTGTTCTGGTTGACGTGCTGGAGGAAGTACTGGTGCGCAGCCTCGCGGTCCGCCTCGAACTGGATCTGCCCGTTCTCGTCATAGAGGTTGAGCATGGCGTTGAGCTCGTGATAGCCCAGGCCCTTGTACTTGGCGGGGATGTCCTTCTTGGCCGGCTTTATGCCGTGGTCGAGCGTTCTGTCCAAAACTGCTTCAGTCCTTTGTTCACACGTTCGACGTCCTCAGGGGTTCCCATGAGCTCGAACTTGTACATGAGGGGCACATCGCACTTGGCGGCGATCTTCTTGCCTGCCAAGCAGTATGCGGCCCCGAAATTTGTGTTGCCGGCGGCGATGACGCCCCTCAGGAGGGAGCGATTGGCCGGATCGTTGAGGAAAGCGATGACCTGCGGGGGGATCGACCGCCGCCCTTCCTCGCCCCCGTAGGTGGGAACGACGAGAACGTACTCTTCCGTGGCCCGCAGCGGGGGCTCTGTGCGGAAGAGCGGAATCCGGGCGGCCTCCTCCTCCAGCTTGGCGACGAAGCGAGCGGTGTTGTTCGAGGCCGAGGAGAAGTAGATCAGCCTCGCGGCGGTCGTCTCCGGGGAAACGCCCACGGGCGCGGCTCAGGCGACGTCGGCGACCTTGGCGGCCGTCTGGGAGATGAGCGCGATCTTGTCCGGGCGGAAGCCGGACCAGTGCTCGGTCTCGGTCTCGACGACGGGGGCCTGCATGTATCCGAGCGTGCGGACGTGCTCCAGTGCGGCCGAGTCCTCGGTGACGTCGATGACCTTGTACTCGATCCCCTTCTTGTCCAGGGCGCGATACGTGGCGTTGCACTGCACGCAGGCAGGCTTCGTGTAGACGGTCACGGTCATGAGGACTCCTCTTAGGTGGTGCCAGCTCGGATGTCCGAGCAGTTTCTGGATGTGCCGCTCAATTCCTCAGCACGTCTACTGATACTACATCTTGTGTCGGCGCATCCGAAGACACACTAGGTCTTGTGTTACATCCGTGTGAGTTACATCCGTGTGTCTTTCCACAGCGTCGTCCACAGGCTCCCTCCTCGCCTCCGCGGCAGCCTCCCCCGAAAACCCGCCGAAGCAGCCCCGAGCCCTCTCCGGACGAGGCCAGTTATCCACACCCCCTCCCGGCCGATGCGCACCCCTGTGCGCAGCGAAAAGTCTTAAAAATCGATGTGTGTCACACTCCGGTGCGTGTCGCCTCTAGTGTCCGGGGATACTAGATCTTGTGGTCGTCGCATCGAAGGAGTACCCATGACCAGCTCGCAGCACCTGGAGACCTTTCTCGCCGTCCTGCGGACTGGATCCATCACCTCGGCGGCCAAGGCCGTGAGGCTCAGCCCCTCGGCCGTGAGCCAGCAGATCGCAGCCCTTGAGGCGGATCTGGGCGCGGATCTCTTCATCCGCCACGCCCGGCGCATTGAGCCCGCTCCGGGGACAGAGGCCCTGGCCGAGCAGGCCCGGCGGGTGCTCGGCGAGATCGACGCCCTCAAGCGCTGCGCCGCCCACCCGGAGACGACCTCAGAGGTCACGATCGGGATCTTCTCCTCCCTCGCCCAGCAGCTCGCGCCGCCGCTTCACCGGCGGCTCTCCGCGCGGGGCGTCACCGCGCGCTATGTCATCGGGGATCCCCCGGTCATCGGCCACGAGCTCCTCACCTCCCGCCTGGGCGCCCCCGGGGTCGACGTCGGAGTGGTCTTCCACATCGGGGCGGGGCAGCCCGCCGTGACGGGGGCCCTCCACCGGCAGTGGCTTGAGGACGAGCCGTTCGACGTCGTGCTCCCTCAGGCCTGGAACGTCCCAGCCCACGCCTCCGGCCAGGAGATGACCCGCCTGGGGTGGATTGTGCACCACCCCCGCACCGCAGACGCGACGATCATGGAGCGGGCCCTCCAGGTGGACGCCGAGGCCCCTTCGA
>JAGLBH010000133.1 GCA_018260285.1 Arthrobacter sp.
TGGTGCGTCTGCGCCGCGGCTCATCCATGACCGAGTTCGCCGAGAAGATCAACGCGAACCCGGCAGCACTCATCACCGTGCTCTTCCACCTGGGCGAGATGGCCACGGCCACCCAGTCCCTCGACGAGTCCACCTTCGAGGTGCTCGGCGCAGAGCTCGGCTACAAGATCGAGGTCGTCTCCCCGGAGGACGAGGAGCGCGAGCTCTTCGAGCAGTTCGACATCAACCTGGACGACGAGCTCGAGGGCGAGACCGAGGAAGACCGCATGCCGCGTCCGCCCGTGGTCACCGTCATGGGCCACGTCGACCACGGCAAGACCCGCCTCCTCGACGCGATTCGCAAGACGAACGTCGTGGCTGGCGAGGCCGGCGGCATCACCCAGCACATCGGCGCCTACCAGGTGCGGCATGAGCATGAGGGCGAAGACCGCCTCCTCACCTTCATCGACACCCCCGGCCACGAGGCGTTCACCGCCATGCGTGCCCGCGGTGCGAAGGTCACGGACATCGCGGTCCTCGTCGTCGCTGCCGACGACGGCGTCATGCCTCAGACCGTGGAAGCCCTCAACCACGCGCAGGCGGCCAACGTGCCGATCGTCGTCGCGGTCAACAAGATTGACAAGGAGGGCGCCAACCAGGAGAAGGTCAAGGGCCAGCTCACCGAGTACGGCCTTGTTCCGGAAGAGTACGGCGGCGACACGATGTTCGTGCCCGTCTCCGCGCTCCAGGGCATGGGCATCGACGAGCTTCTCGAAGCGGTCCTCCTCACGGCGGACGCAGCGCTCGAGCTCACGGCCAATCCGAACAAGGACGCTCGCGGCATTGCGATCGAAGCCAACCTGGACAAGGGCCGCGGCGCTGTCGCGACCGTCCTCGTCCAGTCCGGAACCCTCCAGGTCGGCGACGCGATTGTGGCCGGTGTGGCCCATGGCCGCGTGCGCGCCATGTTCGACGAGAAGGGCAACAAGCTCACGGAAGCCGGTCCCTCGCGTCCGGTCCAGGTGCTCGGCCTCTCGACCGTCCCGCGTGCCGGCGACACGTTCATCGTGACCGACGACGAGCGCACCGCCCGCCACATCGCTGAGAAGCGTGAGGCAGCGGATCGCGCGGCCCTCCTGGCGAAGCGCCGCAAGCGCATCAGCCTCGAGGATCTCGACCAGGCTGTGGCCGAGGGCAAGATCGACACCCTCAACCTCATCCTCAAGGGCGACGTCTCGGGTGCTGTCGAGGCCCTCGAGGACTCGCTCCTCAAGATCGAGGTGGACGACTCCGTCCAGCTGCGCGTCATCCACCGCGGCGTCGGCGCCATCACGCAGAACGACGTCAACCTCGCCACGGTCGACAACGCCATCATCATCGGCTTCAACGTCCGCCCGGCAGAGCGCGTCGCAGAGCTCGCGGAGAAGGAGGGCGTCGACATGCGCTTCTACTCCGTGATCTACGCGGCCCTCGACGAGATCGAGCTCGCCCTCAAGGGCATGCTCAAGCCGGAGTACGAGGAGGTCCAGCTCGGCTCGGCAGAGGTCCGCGAGGTCTTCCGCTCGTCCAAGTTCGGCAACATCGCCGGTACGATCGTCCGCGACGGCATCATTCGCCGCAACAGCAAGGCCCGCCTTGTGCGCGACGGCAACGTGGTCGGAGACAACCTCCAGATCGAGTCGCTGCGCCGCTTCAAGGACGACGCCACCGAGGTCCGCGAGGGCTTCGAGTGCGGTATCGGCCTCGGCTCGTTCAACGACATCAAGGATGGCGACATCATTGAGACGTTCGAAATGCAGGAAAAGCCCCGCGCATAGCGGACTGACGCCGGCACTCTCGGCGTAGGCCCGGACGCGAGGCACGGCCCGGTCAGCACACCGCTGACCGGGCCGTTCTACACTTGACAGTGGCCCCCTGACGGGGCCGACCAGACATTGACATGGAGGTTCACGTGGCTGATCCAGCACGCGCAGCAAAATTGGCAGACCGAATCAAGGCGATTGTGGCTCGTGCCCTGGAGACCCGCGTGAAGGACGAGCGGCTCGGGTTCGTGACGATCACCGACGCCCGCGTGACGAATGACCTCCAGCACGCCACGGTGTACTACACCGTCTTCGGGGACGCCGAGTCCAAGGCCAACTCCGTGGCCGCCCTCGAGTCCGCGCGGGGCATCCTCCGCAAGGCCATCGGGGACAACATCAAGACCCGCCTCACCCCGACGCTCACGCTCGTGGCAGACGAGGTTCCGGAGAACGCCGCAGCGGTCAACGACCTGCTGCAGGCAGCCCGCGAGCGGGACGCCGAGGTGGCTCGCCTCGCGGCTGACGCGAAGCCCGCCGGCGATGCGAACCCGTACAAGACCGATCTCGAGGATCTCGAGGACGACGACCAGTGACCGTCGGCACTGAGGCGCACGGGCTCGTCGTCGTCGACAAGCCTCAGGGGATGACGAGCCACGACGTGGTCGCGCGCGTGCGCCGTCTCGCGGGCACGCGCAAGGTGGGCCACGCGGGGACGCTGGACCCGATGGCCACGGGCGTGCTCGTCGTCGGGATCAACAAGGCGACGCGCCTGCTGACGTTCATCGTCGGCACGGGCAAGGAGTACACGGCCACCCTGCGTCTCGGCCAGACGACGATCACCGACGACGCCGAGGGGGAGATCGTCCTCGAGCGCATCGCCGCCGCCGTGACGCCCGAGTCCTTCGAGGAGGCCGCCGCAGCATTCCGCGGCGAGATCTCCCAGGTTCCGTCCTCCGTCAGCGCGATCAAGGTCAAGGGCCAGCGCGCCTACGACATGGTCCGCAAGGGCGAGGACGTGGCCCTGGATGCCCGCCCGGTGACAATCCACGCGCTGGAGGTCCTCGACTTCCGCAAGGCGCCCAACGCGAAGACCACGGATGTGGACATCCGCGTGCGCTGCTCCTCCGGCACGTACATCCGCGCCCTGGCCCGGGACATCGGGGAAGCCCTCGGCGTGGGCGCGCATCTCGTGGCTCTCCGGCGCACCGAGGTGGGGCCCTACACGCTCGATCAGGCCAAGACGCTCGAGGAGCTCGCGGAGGACTTCGCGTACCTCGAGCTGGACGACGCCGCCTGCGCCCTGCTGCCGAATCGCCGCCTGACGGAGGACGAGGCCGTCGAGGTGGGCTTCGGCCGCCGGATCCCCGCCTCCGGGTGGGAGGGCCCCTCGGCCGCCGTGGACCCCTCCGGAGCCGTCCTGGCCATCGTGGAGGACCGCGGGGAGGATGCGAAGTCCCTCGTGGTCTTCCGCCCCGGGGACCAGCCGTAGGAGCGGCCGTGGATTTCGACGTCTACTTCTGGATCATGTGCGCCGCAGGGCTGCTCTGCGCTGCGGCAGGGGTGTTCTTCTTCCTCAGGAAGGAGGCGCCGAACGACATCACCCTCCTCGGCGCCGGCGCCGTGCTCGCGGCGACGATCGTCTACGCGGCCGCCTCGATCATCCGCCCGCTCGCGGGGGACCACGCCCGGGGGAACGTCCCCGAGTTCTGGGCCTACATGATCACCCAGCTCTCGATTCCGGTGGCCGCCGCGTGGTGGGCCCTCGTGGAGCGGACCCGCTGGTCGAACCTCATTCTTGCGGCCGCGGGCCTCGTGGGGATCGTCATGGCCGCCCGGATGAACCAGATCTGGTACGCGGCAGGAGGGATGGCTCCGTGACCCGAGTGGATGCAGCAGCGCGGCCGGACTCTTCCGGGAAGCAGCCCAGCGCCAAGGCCTCCGGGCCCGGTCGCGTGCTCGTGGCCGTCTACGCGGTCTTCGCCGCCGCGGCCACGGCGAGAGGCCTCTTCCAGATCCTGACGAAGCTCCACGAGGCCCCCCTGGCCTACGTGCTCAGCCTCGCCGCGGGACTCGTCTACATTGCGGCCACCGTGGCGCTGGGCCGCTCGGGCCGGCGCTGGGACCGCATCGCCTGGGCTGCCCTGGCCATCGAGCTGACGGGCGTTCTCACGGTGGGCGTCCTGAGCCTCGCTGCTCCACAGGACTTCCCGAAGGAGACGGTCTGGTCCGGCTTCGGCCGCGGCTACGGGTACATTCCGCTGCTCCTTCCGCTCGTCGGGCTGTGGTGGTTGAGAAAAACCACCCGCGGGCCTAGACTCCAGCCATGACACATCACGAGGATCGCCCGCAGCATCGTCTCGAGAACGCCGGGCCCTCCGGGGCAGGTCTGAGCGGCAGCCCCATGGCCTCCATGCCTCAGGCCCAGCCGTCCGAGCCCCAGAGCGCCAAGGCCTCCGTGGCGGCTGCGGTCGGCCTCGGGCTGCTTCTGGCCGCTGGCTGGTGGGTTCTTTCGCACTGAGTTCGGCGGAGGGCAGAGTCCCGTGCCCTGCAGGGCCCAGTGGGATAATGTACTCAAGGGCCGAGCGTCGGCCATGCCCGGTGTCACCCGGGCCGCCGAGTCAAAGGAGCGCTGTGCAGTATTTCGAGGGGCTGGAGTCAATCCCCGCCGGATTCGGTCCGTGCGTTGTCACTCTCGGAAACTTCGACGGCGTCCACCGCGGCCATCAGCGGGTGCTCCAGACCCTGTGCGCCCGCGCAGAGGAGCTTGGCGCGACGAGCGTGGCTCTCACATTCGACCCCCATCCCGCCGTGGTCCACAGGCCCGAGGCGGACCACTCCCAGATCATGTCCCTCGAGGACAAGGCTGCGGCCCTGGAGGCGCTCGGCGTGGGGGCCGTCGTCGTCGTCCGCTACACCCGGGAGTTCTCGCTGCAGAGCCCGGAGGAGTTCATCCGCTCGGTCTTCGTCGAGGGCCTGCATGCCCGGTGCGTCGTCGTGGGGCCGGACGCCCGGTTCGGCCGCGGCAACACGGGGAGCGTGGAGACCCTCAAGACTCTGGGGGAGCAGCTGGGCTTTGACGTCGAGGTGGTTCCGGACTTCGAGGCGCCCGACGGC
>JAGLBH010000134.1 GCA_018260285.1 Arthrobacter sp.
TCAAGGACCTGCCGGGCTCGGGGATCGTCTACACGCTGACGGTTTCCGCCGCGCAGGACATCGCCGAGCTGCTGACCAAGGCCGGGTACCCGGCGCAGAGCTACACGGGAGGCACAGATCCGGAGGAGCGGGAGGCTGCGGAGAGGGCCCTCAAGAACAACGAGGTCAAGTGCCTCGTGGCCACGAGCGCGCTCGGCATGGGGTTCGACAAGCGGGACCTGGGCTTCGTGGTCCACGTGGGGGCGCCGAGCTCCCCGGTGGCCTACTACCAGCAGGTGGGCCGCGCAGGCCGCGGCACGGACCACGCGGACGTGCTGCTTCTGCCCGGAGCGGAGGACCGTGAGATCTGGAAATACTTCGCCACGGCCTCCATGCCGAGCGAGGAGAAGGCCGCCGCGGTGCTCTCCGAGCTGGGCGCGGCGGGCGGCACGGGGGTGCTGTCCACCGCCGCGCTCGAATCCCGGGTCAACCTGCGCCGCTCACCGCTCGAGCTGCTTCTCAAGGTGCTCGCAGTGGACGGGGCTGTGGAGCGGGTCCAGGGAGGCTGGCGGTCCACCGGGCAGCCGTGGGTCTTCGACGCCCCTCGCTACGAGCGGATCGCCGCCGAGCGGGTCGCGGAGCAGAACGCCATGCTGGACTTCCAGACCACCTCCCAGTGCCGCATGCTCTTCCTCACCCAGCAGCTGGACGACCCGGCGGCAGCGCCCTGCGGCAAGTGCGACACCTGCGCGGGACCCTGGTATCCCACCGACATCTCCGGGAGCGCGTCAGCCCTCGCGGAGGGGGCCGCGGCGGCCGTGGGCGTCCCCATCGCGCCCCGGGCCCAGTGGCCCTCCGGCGTGGACCGACTGGGCGTGCCGGTCAAGGGCCGGATCGCCGAGAGCGAGCGGGCGCTCGAGGGGCGGGCCATCGCGCGATTCACCGATCTGGGCTGGGGGCAGACCCTGCGCGGGCTGCTCTCGGCGGAGACCCCTGACGCTCCTGTCTCGCGGGACCTCGTCATGGCGGCCGTCAAGGTTCTGGCCGACTGGGGCTGGGCGGAGCGGCCCGTCGCCGTCGTCGCCATGCCCTCCCGGAAGAGGCCCCAGCTCATCGAGTCCTTCGCCCGCCAGATCGCCGACCTGGGGCGCCTGCAGTACCTGGGCGTCCTGGAGATGCCGCACGGAGGCGGCAGGGGCGAGCCCGGCGGCAACAGCGCCTACCGCCTCGCGGACGTCTGGGAGCAGTTCGCCGTGCCCGCCGAGATGCAGGGCGCGCTCGCGGGCGTGCGCGGCCCCGTGCTGCTCATCGACGACCTCATCGACTCGCGCTGGACCATGACCGTGGCGGCCCGGGCGCTGCGGCAGGCAGGGGCTGAGGCCGTGCTGCCGCTCGCCCTGGCCACTCCGATGTAAGGAGGGCCAGGAGGGAGAGTTAAGGAGACAGTGTCAGCGAGACAGACGAGTAGTCATGGGGTCATGCGCCGCTTCGGGCCCTGGGCGAGGGGCTGAGACTCTTCCGGCTGCAGGTCGGGGCCGACATGAAGAAGCGTCCCCGGAGGGAGAAGGCGCCACCCTGCCTCGTCGTCGAGCCGTTCGCTCGCGACAACGACCGAGGGAAGCTGCCCCAGATGGTCCGAGTGCATCGTGGTGCCCGTGCTGGAGGTGTGGTGCACCGGAGCCGAGTCTCCCGGGCGCTCCAGCACCCAGAGCTCGTGCGTCTCCGGGTAGCGGACAGCCCACAGGTCCGTGGGGGTCGTGATGACGAGGTTGATCGCATAGACCGGCACATTCTCGCCGAGCCAGGACAGTGCTCGGACGATCGCCTCCGGCACCGGGGAGCCTGCCCGAATCTCCCGAGTGATAAGGGCAGCGACCCGCTCAGAGTCCGTGTCCCCCTGGACCTCGTCCATGAGGCCGCCGAGCTCCTCTTCCACCGTCTCAAGCTCCTCGAAGGCGCCGTTGTGGGCGAACAGGCGGCCGTCGAACTCGAACGGGTGCGTGTTCTCGAGCGTTTTCGGAGTGCCCGTGGCCCAGCGGACATGCGCCACGAACGTGGAGCTCTCCCGCTCGCGAGCCTCCTGGGCAAACGCCGTGTCCTCGAACGCGCTGATCGGCTGCTTCTCGACGAGGGGCGTGCCGTCCGGCAAGAACGTGCCGAGCCCCGTTCCGTCAGGGTTGGCGTGAGACTGCTTGGCCAGGCTGTCGCTCGAGTCGAGCAGCCAGAAGGTGGCCTTGACGCGCTCGCGACCGGCGGTCAGTCCGAAGAGGCGGCACATGGGATCTCCTGAGGGGAAGAAGGCAGCGCCGGTGAGGCGCGCTCTCATCCTAAGCCCCCAGGGCTCTGGCAGGCAGGCTCCTGCCTCCTCCCGGCCCGCCGGGCTGCCAGCGGCCGGACTGGTTCGGAGTCGTCAGATCTCCCGCGAGCGCTGCTCCAGGGCGGGCGGCCCGTACGGGTACTCGGTTAGGCGGGGGCGGGAGAGCTCATCCAGCTCGGAGAGCTCGTCGGCAGAGAGGCGGACGCCGGCTGCGCCGAGGTTGTCCTCCAGCTGCTCCTGGGTGCGGGCTCCGAGGATGACGCTCGTGACGCCGCGCTGCGCGGATACCCAGGCGAGCGCGGCCTGGGGAACGGTGGCCCCGTGGTCGGCGGCGATGCGCCCCAGGGCGTCGAGGATGCTCCACGTGCGGGGGTCGCTGTTGCGCTCGTCCCACGAGGACTGCAGATTGGCCGCGCGGCCGGCGAAGCGGGAGTCGGAGGCGGGCTCGGCGTCGCGCGCGTACTTGCCGGACAGCCAGCCGCCCGCCAGGGGAGACCAGGGGAGCACGGCCAGGCCGGCGTCGCCCGCGGCGTCGATGATCTCGCACTCGATCTCCCGGACGAGGAGGGAGTACTGGGGCTGGATGCTCACGGGCTCGGCCCAGCCGTGGAGGCGGGCCTCGTAGACGGCCTTCGTGATCTGCCATCCCGTGAAGTTCGAGAAGCCGTAGGAGTGGATCTTCCCGGCGGCCATGGCGTCGTTGAGGAACCGCAGCGCCTCGGCGATGGGGGTGCGGGGGTCCCACGAGTGCAGCTGGTAGAGGTCGATCGACTCCACGCCGAGCCTGCGGAGGGAGCCCTCGAGGGAGTCGTGGAGGAACTTCCGCCCGTATCCGCGCTGGTTGACACCGCTGGACGCCCCCGTGCCGAACCTGCCCTTGGAGGCGAGGACCATCTCGGCTCCCGGGTTCGCGGCGAGCCAGCGGCCCACGATCTCCTCACTCGCCCCGAGGGTGTAGATGTCGGCGGTGTCGATGACGTTGCCCCCGGCCTCCGCGTAGCGGTCCATCTGGCGGAAGGCGGCGGCCTCGTCGGTCTGGTTCCCGAAGGTCATCGTGCCCAGGGCCAGCTCGGACACGGCCAGCCCGGAGGCTCCCAGCATGCTCATTCTCATAGGCCCCACTCTGCCATGACCGCTATTCTGGGCCTATGGATCTCATCGTGTGGCTCATTGTCGGCGTGCTCATCGCAACCCTCGTCGTTGTCCTCATGCGCAAGGGGGGCAGTGCGGCCGCCAACGCGATCAACGAGGCCTCCACCCCGGAGTTCGCCCAGACGTCGAGCGCCAAGCTCGATCCCGCCACCCACCAGCAGGTCTACGCCCTCATCGCACAGGGCAAGCAGCGGGACGCCATCACCGCCTACCAGAATGCCACCCGCTGCACGCTCTTCGAGGCGACGACGGCGGTGGCCGCCCTGGCCAAGCACCCGCAGCAGCCCACCGGCGGCTTCTAGCAGCACAGGCCGGGGCCCAGCGGTCCCGTCGGCTTTTTATCGTCAACTAGACAATAAGCCCTCTCCCCCCGTAGCCTTTGTAATTGTCAGAACAACAATTACCTAAGGGGCTCCCATGAACGCACTCCTGGACTGGCTTCAGTCCACGGCTTTTCACATCGCCGGCACGCCGGTCTCCGTCATTGAGGTCATCGGATTCGTCACCGGAGCGGCCTGCGTCTACGGGGTGGCCAAGCAGCGCCTGTGGAACTGGCCGGTGGGCCTGGTCAACAACGCCGCGTTCTTCTCCCTCTTCCTCGGGACGGGGCTCTTCGCGGACGCCGCGCTCCAGGTGATCTTCGCCGTCCTCGCGGTCTACGGGTGGTACCGGTGGGCTGTGGGGCGCACGCAGACCGCCACTCCGCAGGACCTGCCCATCACGGACGCCTCTCCCCGGGCGATGGCCCTCATGGGTCTCGCCGTCGCTGTGCTGACCGGCGTCCTCGCCTGGATCCTCCACACCTACTTTGGGTCCTCGATCGAGGTCCCGGACGCGTTCATCCTCGCCGGCTCCCTGGGCGCCACGCTCTGGCAGGCCCAGAAGAAGATGCAGCACTGGTGGCTGTGGATCATCGTGGACGTGGTGTCCGTGCCCCTCTACATCAACCGCGGCCTGGTGCTCACCGCGATCCTCTACGTGATCTTCCTGGCCCTGTGCGTCTACGGGCTCATCGACTGGAAGCGCGAGCGGAGCCGGGTATGAGGCACGGGCTCGTCATCGGCAAGTTCCTCCCGCCCCATCGCGGGCACGCGCTCCTCATCGAGAGGGCTGCGGCACAGTGCGACCGCCTGACCGTCCTCGTCATGGGCACCCAGTGGCCGGTCTTCCCAGCAGAGGCCAGGGCGCAGTGGCTGCGCGAGCTCGCGGCCGAGCGCGGCCTCGGCGAGGTCGAGGTCATCGGCCTGCTCGACGACGCCCCCGTGGACTACTCCTCTGAGATCGCCTGGACCGCCCACAGCGAGATCATTCGACGGGCGCTCTCGTCCCGTGGCCTGCCCCCGGCGGACGCGGTCTTCTCGAGCGAGCCCTACGGGGAGCGCCTGGCCGCAGAGCTCTCGGCGGACGCGGTCGTCGTCGACCTCGACCGCGCGGCCGTC
>JAGLBH010000135.1 GCA_018260285.1 Arthrobacter sp.
GCCGTGAGCAGGGCGAAGCACGGGTCGTCCGCGATCTTCAGGCTGACCGGCGCTGACGTGGACGAGCCGGCGGCCACCGGGAGGGACGTGCCCTTGAGCGGCTTCTCGTCCGCCTTCTCGAGGAGGACGGTCCGCCGGGGCGTGGAGTGCTCCTCGGCCAGGGCTGCGAGCTCGTCGGAGACGACCTCCCGCAGGCGCGCGTCCGAGCCCAGGATCTCCTCCAGCTCGGCGATGGCGGCCAGGAGGGCGGCTCGCTCCGTCTCGAGGTCGAGGCGCGAGTACTTCGTCAGCTGGCGCAGGCGCAGCTCGAGAATGTACTCGGCCTGCACGTCCGAGAGGTCGAAGACCTGCATGAGGCGCTGCTTGGCCTGGGCCGTCTCATCCGAGGTGCGGATGATCTGGATGACCTCGTCGATGTCCACGAGCGCCAGGAGCAGGCCGTCCACCAGGTGCAGACGGTCCCGCTTCTTGCCCAGCCGGAAGGAGCTTCGCCGCCGGACCACGTCGAGGCGGTGGTCCACGTAGACCCGCAGCAGCTCCACGAGCCCGAGGGTCTGCGGCTGGCCGTCCACGAGGCAGACGTTGTTGATGCCGAAGGAGTCCTCCATCGGCGTGAACCGGTAGAGCTGCGCGAGCACGGCATTCGGGTTGAACCCGTTCTTCAGCTCGACGACGAGCCTCAGGCCGTGCTTGCGGTCGGAGAGGTCGATGACGTTGGCGATCCCCGCGAGCTTCTTCGCGTTGACGGCCTCCTTGATCTTCTCCACGACCTTCTCGGGGCCGACGCCGTATGGCAGCTCCGTGATGACCAGGCCCGTCTTGCGGGGCCCCAGCTGCTCGATGTCCACGGTGGCCCGCGTCTTGAAGGTGCCGCGCCCGGTCCGGTAGGCATCCCTGATGCCCTCCAGCCCGACGATCACGCCGCCCGAGGGCAGGTCCGGCCCGGGGATGAACGCCTGGAGGGCCTCAAGGTCCGCGTCCGGGTTCTGAATGAGGTGGCGGGCGGCGTTGACCACTTCGCCGAGGTTGTGGGGAGCCATGTTCGTGGCCATGCCGACGGCGATGCCGGAGGCCCCGTTGACGAGCAGATTCGGGTACGCGGCGGGAAGCACGGACGGCTGCATGATCTGGCCGTCGTAGTTCGGCTCGAAGTCCACGACGTCCTCGTCGAGGTTCGCCGTGAGAGTCAGCGCGCTGGGCGCCAGGCGGGCCTCGGTGTAGCGGGCCGCAGCGGGGCCGTCGTCGAGCGATCCGAAGTTTCCGTGCCCGTCCACGAGAGGAACGCGGAGGGAGAAGTCCTGGGCCATGCGGACCATGGCGTCGTAGATCGCGGAATCGCCGTGGGGGTGCAGCTTGCCCATGACCTCGCCCACCACGCGCGCGCTCTTGACATGACCGCGATCCGGGCGCAGGCCCATCTCGCTCATCATGTAGAGAATGCGCCGCTGGACCGGCTTGAGGCCGTCCCGGGCGTCGGGGAGAGCGCGCGAGTAGATGACCGAGTAGGCGTACTCGAGGAAGCTCGTCTCCATCTCCTCGGCCACGTCGATGTCGACGATATGACCGTCGACAGGAGGCTGTGCGGGAGCGGACTTGGGAGCGCGGGGCATGGACTGTTCCTCGATCATCAGGGAAAAAGCACTAGAATCAGTCTATGGCGAAGCGGCAAGAAACCCCGGAATATCCAGCCCACTGGGAAGCTGACGTCGTGCTGCGAGACGGCAGCACAGCCCATCTGCGCCCCATCCGCCCCGAGGACGCAGACCGAGTCCAGCAGTTCCACGTGGCCCAGTCGGCAGACTCGATCTACCTCAGGTTCTTCACCTACAAGGCCAAGCTCTCCGCCAAGGAGCTCGCCCGCTTCACCCAGGTGGACTACAGGGACCGCGTGGCCTTCGTCCTCACCCGCGCCGAGCGGATCGTCGGCATCGGCCGCTACGACCGCTACCCGGAGAACCCCACCTCCGCCGAGGTGGCCTTCAACATCGCCGACTCGTTCCAGGGCAAAGGCCTCGGCTCCATTCTTCTGGAGCACCTCGCCGCGGCCGCGAGGGAATGCGGCATCACGACCTTCACCGCCGAGGTGCTCCCCGAGAACCGCAAGATGATGACGGTCTTCATCGAAGCGGGGTATGAGGTCAAGCGCCACTTCGACGACGGCGTGATCGCCCTCGAGTTCACCGTCGCCTCCACTGCCAAGTCCCTCGCCGTCATGGCATCCCGCGAGCAGCGCGCCGAGTCCATGTCCGTGCAGGACATCCTCACGCCCCGCTCCATCGCGGTCGTCGGCGCAAGCCGCAAGTGGGGGAGCATTGGCCAGCGGGTGCTGGAGAACATCCTTGAGTCCGACTTCCAGGGGCCTGTCTACGCCGTCAACCCCGAGACGCTCGAACTCGGCGGCCGCCTCAGCTACGCCACCGTGGGGGACATCCCGGACCCCGTGGACCTCGCCGTCATCACCGTTCCCCGCCGCTCCCTCAAGGACGTCATCGAGCAGTGCGGCCGGAAGGGGGTCAAGTCCGCCGTCATTCTCACAGACTCCGCTCTGGGGGAGGACGCCGCCCACCCGGCTGTCATCCGATCCCTCGTGACCACAGCCCGCGAGTACGGCATGCGGATCGTCGGACCCGCCAGCCTCGGGGTCATCAACACAGACCCGGACCACCCGCTCAACGCCTCGGTCTCCCCCGAGCTGCCCCGCAGCGGGCCGATCGCCCTCTTCGCCCAGTCCGCCGCCATCGGAGTCATGCTCTACGCGGAGATGGGCCACCGCAACGTTGGCCTTTCCGCCTTCTTCTCCGCAGGCCACCGGGCGGACCTCTCCGGCAACGACGCCATGCAGTACTTCGAGTCGGACCAGCGCTCGCGGGCGGTGGGCCTGTTCCTCGAGTCCATCGGCAATCCGCGCAAGTTCGCCCGGCTCTCCCGACGCCTCTCCGCGACGAAGCCGGTGGTCGTGGCGAAGAGCCATGTCATGGGATTCCGCCTGCCGGACGGCCACTCCTTCGGCCAGACTCAGGCGCCGCTCCGAGCGTTCGACGCAATTCTGCGCCTGTCCGGCATCATCCGCGTGCGCAGCAACGAGGAGCTCGTGCAGGTCATGAGCTTCCTCGCCACGCAGCCGGTGCCGAAGGGGCGGCGGGTCGCCGTCGTCACCAACTCCGACCCCCTGACTCGAGTGGTGGCGGACTCCGCTGCCCTCGCCGGCCTGGAGGTGACGGTGTGCGTCAAGGACATCGACTTCAACCGGGGCCAGTCTCGCGTGCTTCCCGCGCTCAAGAAGCGGCTCGTGGAGGTGATGGGGGACGTGGACGCGGTCATCGTGGCCCTTCTCCCGGTCGTGGGCATGACGACGGAGTCCCTGGCCCGCCCCATCTACGAGGCGGGGCGGGAGACGGGCACGCCCGTCGTCACGGCGTTCGCAGGCATTCTGGACCCGAAGGTTCGGACGGAAGGGATTGTCGACGTCGAAGAGGCCGCTGGGGGTCAGGCCGCTGAGCCAGAGACGACCGAAGGGGACCCCCTGCCGATCCAGACAGGCCTGCCGACCTACTCCTCGCCCTCGTCGGCCGTGAGGGTCCTGTCTCTCACCAGCGCCTACGGTGCATGGAGGAGCGCGGACCGCGGCGAGTTCGTCGAGCCTGCGGGCGTCGACGCGGAGGCGGCCGGGCGCATTGTCTCCGAGGCGCTCAGCCGAGGCACGGGGGATGAGCTCATCCCGCTCACCGCAGCGGAGGCTGACTCCCTCCTGGCCGCATACGGCGTCCCGATCCTCTCCGCACGCCCGTTCACGACGCCCGAGGAGGCGGAGAAGGCAGCAGGGGAGCTCGGATACCCCGTGGTCGTCAAGCCGCTCGACGAGCAGCTGCGCCATCGGCTGGACCTCGGCAGCGTGATCCTCAACATCCATTCCCCGGCTGCGCTGCGCATCGCGGTGGAGCAGATGGGCCGGGTGCTCTCCCGCTACACCCCAGAGGGCTCCAGCCCCGCGCTGGAGGTGCAGCGCATGGCCGAGCCTGGCCACGCATGCTTCCTCCGCGCCGTCGAGGACCCGCTCCTCGGACCCATCGTCAGCTTCGCCATGGCCGGGGACTCCGCGGACTTCCTCGACGACTGGTCCTTCGCCGCCACTCCGATGACCACGGTGGACGTCCACGACCTGGTCCGTGAGCCGCGCGCCTCCCGCAAGCTGCTTGAGGATCCTCGCCTGGGCAGGGCGGACGTGGAGGCGCTCGAGGACATCGTCTCTCGCATTGCGGCTCTCAAGGACCGGCATCCGGAGATCGCCAGGATCGAGATCAACCCGGTTCTGGTCCACACCACGGGGGCGACGGCACTCGAGGCGCGTGTCTGGGCGGCTCACCCCAGCCGTCGCCGAGACAGCGCCCGACGAGCTCTGAGCCAGGCCGAGTAGCCCGCGGAACGTGACAAACTAGGGACATGTCGATGTTTGATCGTGCCCGTTCCTCATTCACTCCTGCGCCCGGCGGCTCCTCAGCCCGTGCGCGGCTCGAACGCGCCGTCGAGCTGGCCGGCTTCTACCCGGCGCTCGTCATGGAGGTGGTGGAGGACGGACTGGACGGCGAGGCCGTGACGGAGTTCATGGTCCACCAGGAGACGCACATCGACCGTCGAGACGTGCACCGCCACGTGACCGTGCTCGTGCTGGGGGAGAAGACCCTTCAGATCGTCCATATCGACGACGAGGACCAGGACGAGACGGGCCATCACCCGATCGCCCAGCTCACGGGGGAGTCCGTCCTCATCTCCCGGATCACCGGTGTCATCGTCGGCTATGCCCACGGCGACCCCGCCCACTTCCGGCGGGGTGACCGCATCCACGAGATCTCGCTGACCGTGGGCTGGT
>JAGLBH010000136.1 GCA_018260285.1 Arthrobacter sp.
GCATGGCGGGTTGCTCCAGGGGGTGTCAGGTGGGGTTGCAGGAGGAAGTGTTGCAACGACCACCTGACACCGCCGCGCCCAGAACGCCGCGTTCTCTCGGCTGAGCGGGAAGGGCTGGGCGAGAAGGCAAGGCGGGACATCAGGCCTTCACCGTCGCGAGCTCGGCCCAGTGCGTCGTGGCCCTCGGGGACAGCATCTCGCGCTTCATCTGCCAGGCCACGCCCTCCTTCAGCCCGGCAGCTCCCAGGCCGAGCGCCTCGCGGCCGAAGCGCGTGTGCACTCGCCCGAGCGCGGAGGAGAGGTCCCGGGCCTCCCACGCGCTGACGAAGGAGTCCAGCACGGGCTGCTCTCGCAGGGGAGTGAGGCCGGTGAGCATGATGCCGGCCCGGACGTACCGCACCCCGGGGAGCATCCGCCTGACCATCGGCTTCGCGGCTTTCACGAGCACCACCGGATCCGCCGTCGGCAGAGGAAGGCCCACGGTGAGGGAGGCGGTGTGGCGGGTGGTCATGTCGTAGTGACTCGTCATGGCCCAGGCGCTCATGACGGAGGCCTGCAGCCCGTGCTTGGCCAGGCGCAGCGCGGCCTGCTGCGTGTAGACGCTCATCACCTGCTCCATCCTCGGCGGATCGGTCACCGGCTGGGCGAAGGAGCGCGAGAAGATCAGCTGCTCCCTGTCCTTCCGGGACTCCTCCAGCTCGATGCAGGGGATGCCGTTGAGCTCCAGCACTGTGCGCATGACCACCACGCTGAACTGCCGCCGCACCTCCTCGGGCCTCATCGTCTTCAGATCCAGGCTGCTCAGAACCCCTCGTGCCGCGAATCGGCGCGCCAGCCTCGTGGAGACGCCCCAGACCTCCGTCACCGGGAGACGGGAGAGCAGCTCGTCGCGAACCTCGTCAGACGCCTGCTCCCAGACCGCCACTCCCCTGAGGTCCTCCCGCTGCTTCGCAAGGCGGTTCGCGAGCTTCGCCAGCGTCTTGGTCCGGGCAAACCCCGCGCAGACGGGCAGGCCCGTGCGGCGCATGATCTCCGCCCGGATCCGCAGGCCGAGCCGCTGCAGGTGCTCCACCGGATGCTCGTCCGGGGGGACCCTGACGCCGATGAAGCACTCGTCAATGCTGTACACCTCCGTCCATGCGCTGTGCTCCGCGATGATGGACATGACCCTCGTGCTCATGGACCCGTAGAGCTCGTAGTTCGAGCTGCGGGCCACCACCTGCGGCAGGCGCTCGCGCAGCCGGAACCACGGTTCCCCCATGGGGATGCCGAGACGCTTGGCCTCGCGCGACCGGGCCACCACGCAGCCGTCGTTGTTCGAGAGCACGACGAGCGGCACCCCCTCCAGACTCGGGTCGAAGACGCGCTCGCACGAGCAGTAGCAGCTGTTGACGTCCACCAGGCCGACCCACTGGTCCTGGGGGACGGCGGCGGCCAGCTCGGCGCTCATCTCACCGGCCCGCCATGTGGTGCAGGCATGTGGTGACCACGCCCCAGATGTGCAGCTCGGACAGCTCTCCCACGCGCAGGGGCGGGTAGCCGGGGTTCTCGGCCTGCAGCAGCACGGCCGAGGGCGTGATTCTCAGCCGCTTCACCGTCAGCTCACCGTCCAGCACGGCGATCACCACGTCTCCGTCTCTCGGGGTGAGCGCGCGGTCCACGACCAGCTCGTCTCCGTCCGAGATGCCTGCACCGGTCATCGAGTGCCCGGAGGCCCGGACGATGAACGTGGAGGTCTTGTCCCGAATGAGGTGCTCGGACAGGTCCAGGTCTCCCGAGTAGTAGTCCTGCGCGGGCGAGGGGAAGCCCGCTGGGACTGAGACCGGGGCCATGAGGACGGGCACAGGCCGGTACGGGGCGATGCGGGTGATCCTCATGCGCTGCTCCTTCCGCTGACGTCACGTCTATCGTAACCCATCTTTCGAACATATGTTCGATTCAGCAGGCGTGCCCGGGCATGAGAAAGGCCTGCCGCTCAGAAGGGGCTTCCGTGATGGAGCCAGGTTCTGAGATGCAGGCCTTTCGGAGCCAAGCTCATCCCCATGAGTCTTGACACATCCCCCTGGCCGCCGTGAAGGCGGATGCAAGGGGCCCCTTTTCTTACCCTGCGCAGTCACTGCGCTCCCTCAATATACATCGGATGCAATTTTTCTCGAAATTGGGGAGATCCGTGCCCAGGATCCGTTCGGCAGCAGGGCATAGGCTAGGGGGGTGGCTGGGCTGATTAAACGAGAAGTGATTGACGCGGTGAGGGATCGCGCGGATATCAAGAGCGTCGTCGAGGGCTACGTGAGCCTTCGCTCCTCCGGGGTCGGGTCCTACAAGGGGCTGTGCCCCTTCCACGACGAGCGGACCCCCTCGTTCTACATCCGCACCTCCACGAACACCTATCACTGCTTCGGGTGCGGCGAGGGCGGAGACGTCATCTCCTTCATCCAGAAGCAGGACCACTCCACGTTCGCCGAGACTGTGGAGAAGCTCGCCGGGATGCTCGGCATCACGGTGGAGTACGACGACGGCGGCACGGGCGCGCGCCCCGAGGACGTCGGGCGCCGGCGCCGCCTCCTGGACGCCCACAAAATCGCCGAGGAGTTCTTTCAGAAGCAGCTGGGGAGTGAGGAGGCTGCCATTGCGCGGGAGTTCCTCGCCTCGCGCGGCTTTGACCAGGCTGCGGCCGTCCGGTTCGGCTGCGGCTATGCCCCCCAGGGGTGGGACGGTCTTCTCAAGCATCTGACCGCCAAGGGGTTCACGCGCGAGGAGATGCTGGAGGGCGGCCTGCTCTCCCAGGGGCAGCGAGGGGCCTATGACCGCTTTCGGGGTCGGCTCATCTGGCCGATCCGGGACCTGACCGGGGCCACGATCGGATTCGGCGCGCGCAAGCTGCACGAGGAGGACCAGGGCCCCAAGTACCTCAACACCCCGGAGACCCCGCTCTACAAGAAGTCCCAGGTTCTCTACGGGCTGGACCTGGCGAAGAAGGCGATTTCCTCCCAGCGGGAGATTGTCGTCGTCGAAGGGTACACGGACGTGATGGCCGCGCAGCTCGCGGGGGTGGAGACCGCCGTGGCGACGTGCGGAACCGCGTTCGGCGAGGATCACATCAAGATCGCGCGTCGCCTCTTGCGCGACGACGGAACCGGCGGATCCGTCATCTTCACCTTCGACGGGGACGCCGCCGGGCAGAAGGCCGCTCTGCGAGCCTTCGAGGAGGACCAGAAGTTCGTGGCCCAGACGTTCGTCGTCGTGGAGCCCAGCGGGATGGATCCCTGCGATGTGCGTCTGGCGCGGGGCGATGCCGGAGTGCGGGAGATGATCCAGGCCAAGCGCCCGCTCTTCGAGTTCGCCATTCGCTCTCAGATCGCCGGGTTCGACATCACCACGGCGGAGGGCCGGGTGGGAGCGCTGCGCTCTGCCGCGGAGATCGTGGCGAAGATCCGCGATGCGACCCTTCGCCCCGAGTACGCCCGCCAGCTCTCCCAGTGGCTGGGAATGGAGCTGGGGGTCGTGGAGCAGGCGGTGCAGTACGCCATGCGCAGCCCGCGGTCCCAGCCGCGCGGCGGCGGCCAGCAGCCCCAGGGGAGCGAGGCGCCCCAGTATGTGCGCCTGGATGTGCGGGACCCCGTGACGCGCCTCGAGCGGGACGTCATGATCGTGGCCCTCCAGCTGCCGAGCCTGTTGGACCGCACCCGCTGGGGTCCGTTCACGCGCTTGCGCCTGTACACGCCGGCGCTCGCGGCCCTCCATGCTGCGGTCCTGGCCGCGGCCAAGGCCCAGACGCCCCTTCCTCGCTGGGTCAATGGGGTGGCCGAGCATGCGGGACCCGAGCTTCTGCCGCTCGTCTACGAGCTCGCGGCCGCCCCGATCCCGGCCAAGGACCAGGAGGGCATGGAGCACTACGGCGCTGAGGTGCTGGGGCGGATCAGTGAGATGAACATCACGCGCCAGAAGGCTGACCTGGTGAGCGAGCTCTCCCGCCTGGACCCCGTGGCAGACCGGGAGCGCCAAGCCGCCCTCTCCCGGGATCTCATGGATCTGGAGCGCCAGCGCCGGGCCCTCCTGCGGGACTGAGGGGCTTCGGGCGGGGCGGAGAGCGCCGATTTGGCATGGGGCGCCTGCGCGTGTATACTTTTATCTGTTGCTTTCCCCCGTAGCTCAATTGGCAGAGCATTCGACTGTTAATCGAAGGGTTACTGGTTCGAGTCCAGTCGGGGGAGCCACGTGAAGACCTCTGTGATCGTGAAGATCACAGGGGTCTTCCTCATTTAAGGCAGCGTGGCGCTCCCGCCCGTGCCTCTCGAGAGAAGGCGAGAAAGTCTATGGAGTCCCCCGCCCCCGCTGTTCGGGGCCGTCGCTGGATGGCGCTGCTGCTGGCCGCACTGATCCTGGCCGCGGTGATCATGGGCGTGATGTGGGTGATGCGGAGCCGCTCAGAGAATCCCGGAGCGAGCGCGCCGACGAGTCCGGGGAGCATCAAGGCCTACCCTGCTCGGCCGACTGTGCTGGTGAATGATGAGCCAGACGGGCAGCGCTGCACCGCTCAGGTGAAGAACGCCGCGAAGGGGATGGTCCTGCCGGATCCTGCCTGCACGCCGGGAGCCATTGACCCTGCCGTGACGCAGCAGACCATCCGCCAGACGATCTGCGTCAGCGGGTACACCACGAAGGTGAGGGCGAGCGTCTCCCTGACGGATTCCTTCAAAGTGCTCTCGATGAGGCAGTACGGCATTCCCTCGTCCAAGAGCTCCGTGACAGAGCTGGATCACCTCATTCCGCTCTCGTTGGGGGGAACGAATTCTCGGTCGAATCTGTGGGCCCAGCCCAATCGCGCGGGGGCTCCGTCCACGGCCAACCCCAAGGACGGGGTCG
>JAGLBH010000137.1 GCA_018260285.1 Arthrobacter sp.
CCGGACGGGCTGAGCCTGGCAGCCTTCGAGCGCATCGTCTCCAGCCAGAGACGCGACGAGGGGCCTGTCTCCCCTGCGGCTGCCCGCCCCGACGGCCTCCGGCTGTCCTGCGCGCGCGCCAAGAGCGGAAGACGCTATGCCCTCGATCTCTCTGCCGATGCTCCCCATGCCCTCGTCGTCGGGACCACGGGATCCGGCAAGAGCGAGCTGCTCGCCTCGCTCGTCGTCTCCGCCGCCGGAGAGCACCGGCCGGACGAGGTCCGCTTCTACCTCATCGATTTCAAAGGCGGGTCGGGACTGGCGCAGTTCAGAGTCCTGCCCCATGTGGATGCCGTCCTGACGAACCTGGACGAGGCCGATGTGCAGCGTGTGCTCGTCTCCCTCGAGGCAGAGCTCGAGCGGAGGGAGAGGTGGCTTGCCGAGCGCGGGCTGCCGGATCTCGCGGCCGCGCGGGCGGCCGACTGCGCTGGGACGCCTCCCCGATTCGTGCTGCTCGTGGACGAGCTCAAGGCGCTCGTCAACGCCTGGCCGGAGGCTCAGGGACGGCTGGCGCGCATTGCCGCCCTCGGGCGGTCCCTCGGCGTGCATCTCCTGCTGGCCACTCAGCGGGCGCAGGGGGCCGTGGGCAGCGACCTCCGGGCGAACATCGGCAGCGTTCTGGCGCTCAGGCTCGCCACGGAGAGCGACTCCCTCGACGCGCTGGGCACGCGCGCCGCCGCGCAGCTTCCTCCCGGGCGCCCGGGTCTCATGTATGCCCGCACAGGGTCTCAGGTCTCCGGCCCGCTCGAGGTGCTCCGCTGGCCGGAACACCTCGTGGCACCCCCGGGAAGCCGCCCCTGGGGGTCAGCCGCGACGGCGGCCCCACACATCGGCTCTGCCGAGGACGCGCTGCTCGGCTCGTCGGCCCGCTGGAAGGGGGTGGACTCCCCCTGGCCGCCTCCCGTGGCTCCGCCTCTCCAGCACGCCGCCGCGCATCTTCCGCCCGAAGCGGCAGGGGTTGTGGATGAGCCCGCACGCCAGCGCGTCCGTCTGCTCCTGGGCCCGGAGAGAAGCGCGCTGCTTCTCGGGGCGGCTGAGACGGCAGGGACTGGCCTGCTCTGCCTGGCGCACGCTCGAATGGCCTGCCACCGGAGCGGGCCGAAGGGTGAGAGCCCTCTGCGGCTTGTCCTCATCAGCCCGGACGAGTCCCCCGTCGGCCGACTCCGACCGGCAGCCTGGGCGTGGTCTCCCCTCTCCGCCCTTGCGGTGCACGACCTCCTGGAGCACTGCCCTGCCCCGGGCGCCCGGGACCTGCTCGTGATCGAAGGGGTTGACCTGCTCCTGGAGGAGATTCGCCGCGTGGGGTCTCCCGGGATGGAGTCCTCTTTCCAGCGGTGGCTCCTCATGGCGGCCTCTGCAGGCGCTCTGGTCTGCGCCTCTGCCGTGAGAGAGCCGGCCTCGCTGGCAGCGGCCTTCGCTTCGCGCGCCTATTTCCCGCGCGGGGTCCCTCCGCACACCCGAGCGGCGTGGCCCGCTGCCCGGGGCGTGCCCTCTGACGAGGGCGCGGCTCTGCTCGCAGGCGTCTGGATCTGTCGGGACGAGGACGGCCCCCGCCCGGCGGATCTGAGCCATCCGGCGTTCTTCCCTCCGCCTCCTCAGACGGCTCTCGAGGGATCCGGCCCCCTCGTGGACTGCAGCCTCGACTCCCCCTGGGCGCTGCCGGGGTCCAGGGTGCTCCGCCCGCAGAGCCGAGGGCTGCTCGTTGCGGCGGGAAAGGACTCAGGCGGACAGGAGATTTTGCTCCCCGCCGGCCCGGGACGCATCATTCTGCTCGTCGGGGAGGATGGCTCGGGGGCTCACGAGGCGGCGCTCGCCTATGCCGAGGCCGCGCGCCAGGGCGAGATGGCGGAGAGGGTCGTCGTCGTCGATCAAAGCGAGGTCCGCGGTGCGGAGGCCTTCGCCGAGCTCATGGAGAAGAGCGGCCACAAGACGGTGATTCTCCGTGTGGGTCCCGACGCCGCGCCCTGGCTTGCGGGGGCCCTTCTCCGCAGATCGGGTGTTGAATGGGGCCTTGTCTTCTCCCCCAGGAGCTCGTCCGACGGCGAGCTTCTGGGAGGCCGCGTTCTGCCCTTTCCCACGCCGCAGGCAGGGGTGGCCTGGCTGTGCCGCGGAGGGCAGAGAACGCGGGTCAGAGCTCTCGGCTCCGTGCTGCCGCGCCCGTCAGAGGCCGCGGGCCTCGAACCACTCGCGGGTGGAGGGCATGAATCCCGCCATGAGAGTGAGGGCTCCCAGGAGAATGAACCCGATGCCCGCCCAGGGAAGCGCGGTGATGAACGAGAACCCGGTGATGAGCATGAGGGTCTGGAAGAAGGCCATAGCCTTGTGCGCCCCCAGGCTGCCTCCTCGAAGACTCCACGCGCACCACGCCGCAAGAAGACCCACGAGGAGCAGGGTGATCCCCGTCAGCAGGCCGTCCGAGAAGCGCGCGAGCACCGCTGCCCCGGCCGCGAGGAGCACGAGGGCTTCCAGCGACTGGCAGAGGATGAGCGCACGAACGCTCCACGGGGTCGGAGAAGACGCGAGAGAGGACATGAGTCCACTGTATGACGGCGCGAGGTGACCAAGACTCAGGTTTGCTGTGATGAATATGACACGTCAGGGGCGGGATTGGTTGTCCACACCTCTTGTTTGCTTAGCGTTCACATGCAACGCTTGAAGGTAGACCATCAAGAGCGGGCTGACAGGAAGGGCGCGAACCCTTCCGCATCCCGAGACAGCGCGTCTTCCCCTGCCCCCGAAACTGACGGGGAAGTGCCGTGCGCCCAGCTCTTGCATCCACCTCTTTTAGGAGTTGTTACCCCCGCATGGATTGGCGTTCTAAGGCTGCATGCCTTGACAAAGACCCCGAGCTCTTCTTCCCCGTCGGCAACACGGGCCCCGCTCTGCTCCAGATCGAGGAGGCCAAGGCTGTCTGCCGCACCTGCTCCGTCATGGAGACCTGCCTCCAGTGGGCCCTCGAGTCCGGCCAGGACTCCGGCGTCTGGGGCGGTCTGAGCGAAGACGAGCGCCGCGCCCTCAAGCGCCGGGCCGCCCGCGCTCGCCGCGCCTCCTAGAGCTGCGCCGCACACCGCAGTGAGGCGGGCATCCGTCAGGCCCGCAGGAGACAGTCCCCCGGAGCAGAGTCGCAGACTATGCCACCCGGGGGACTTTCATGTCCAGGGTGACGACGGTCCCCCCGCCCGGCCGCTCGCTCCAGTCGATGGTTCCCCCCAGCTCGCTGCGAACGAGCGTCCGCACAATCTGGGTTCCCAGACCGGAGTTCTTGACGGTCGCGTGCGCCGCCGAGGCCGTGGCGTCATACCCCGCGCCGTCGTCCGTGATCGTCACGAGCAGACGATCTGAGTCCCCTCCCTCCATGAGCCGCTGAGCCGTCATGCGAACCGTTCCCTGGGGGCGGCCGGCGAAGCCGTGCTCCACTGCGTTGGCGACGAGCTCGTTGATGACGAGGGCCAGAGGCGTGGCCGAGTCCGAGGGAAGGAACCCGAAGCGGCCCTCCAGGACGGTCTCGATGCGCTGGTCGTTCGAGGCGATTTCCGCGGCCATGTGGAACTGCCGCTCGATGAGATCGTCGAAATCCACAGTCTGCGAGAGCCCGTGGGAGAGGGCCTCGTGGACCCGGGCGATCGTCTCCACGCGGCGCATGGCCTGAGCGAGGCCGTCCTTGGCCTCATCGGAGCTCATCCGGCGGGACTGCATGCGCAGCAGAGCCGCCACAGTCTGAAGATTGTTCTTGACGCGGTGGTGGATCTCCCGGATCGTGGCGTCCTTGGAGACGAGCTCCTGCTCACGCCGGCGCAGCTCGGAGACGTCTCGGCACAGGAGCAGCGCCCCGGTGCGCCCCTCGATGCCGCGGAGCGGGATGGAGCGCAGGGTGAGAATGGTGCGCTGCGCCTGAACTTCGCTGCGCCAGGGCATGCGCCCGTTGAGCACGAGCGGCAGCGACTCGTCAGCCAGCTTGCTCTCCAGAACGACCTCGGCCATGGACTCCGAGAGCTTGTGGCCGATGAGGGTCTCGACAAGGCCGAGCCTCCTGAAAGCGGAGACCGCGTTCGGGCTCGCGTAGAGGACGACGCCGTCCTGGTTCATCCGGATGAAGCCGTCCCCCACGCGGGGCGCCCCTCGACGGGACCCCGTCGGCGTCGAGGACTCAGGCCAGAGGCCCAGCCTGCCCATTTCGAGGAGCTCGTCGGCGGCCGCGAAATAGGCGGCGCCCAGCTCCCCTGAGCTGTTGTTTCCGGGGGCTCGGTGAAGAGTGACGACGCCCAGGGGGCGCCCGGCCCGATGCATGGGCACGGCCGTGATGTCATGGCCCTTCTGGGTCTGTCCCGTGTCGAAGGCGTGCCGGATCACCGCGAACGCGGAGGGACTCGGCTCGTCCCCGACAAAGTCAACCGGGAAGCGGGTGTGGGCCGTCGAGGGCCGGACGTGAGCGGAGGCTCGGAAAGCCCCGTTCTCGTCCGGCACCCAGAGGGCAAGGTCGCCGAAGGCGAGATCGGCAATGATCTGCCAGTCCCCCACGAGCAGGTGAAGCCACTCGACGTCCCCCTCTTGCAGATGGGGGGCGTCCTGCATTCGCGAGCTCATGAATCCCACGACGTGTCCTTCCTCAACGGCCCGTCGCCGCCTGTGCTGCGGTGTATCAGTAGCGCACGATGGAGCGCATCATCCGCAGAGCCACGGACATGGAGGCCATGTCCGAGCGGTCCTGCAGCTGCTCGATCGTCGCGATCGCCCGCTCGAGCGGCTCAGAGTGCTCCGCCTCCCACTGGGCCAGCAGATCGCGCACGGGCGCCTCCGGCGTCGCTGTTC
>JAGLBH010000138.1 GCA_018260285.1 Arthrobacter sp.
CCTGGACTCCGCACCTGGCCTGGCAAGAGACGCTCGCCGGGCTGCGCGGCGTCGTTGGGAAATTGACTGCGCGTAGACGCCACGCGGCAGGCGCGGACGCTGCACCAGGTGCCCCCGCCGGGCGCCGTGGCACGGACCGCACAGGCCTGCGATCCCTGAAGTACGTCAAACACATCGGTGTCTTTCTCACGCTCATGACCACCGAGGCGCTGGGCAACCGGGCCAGGGAATCTTTCGACATCTATTTCGTCACAGACACCCTCGGGCGCGGTGTGAGTGACTTCGGCCTGCTCACCGTGGCGCTCTCAGTGGGGCTGACGGTCGGATCCTTCTCCACCGGGTGGACGCGGCGGGTGATCCGTTGGAAGCTCTGGCCGAGCGCTTGCTACGCGGGGTTCGGGCTGTGTTTCGCTGCCAAGGGTCTTGCGCCGACGTGGGAGCTGGTGCTGCTGACCACCATCGGTGAAGGGCTGTGCCTGGGACTGATCTCCGGGCTCTTCCAATCGGCGAAAGTGCAGTTCACCCCGCGCGCTCTGCTCGGCAGCACCTCGGCCGCGTTCGGGGCGGTATTCCAGGGTGTGTCTACAGCGGGACTCGCACTGTGGGCCGGGTATGCCTGGGTTTTCTCGCATCTTGGAGAGGGATTCATGGCCGAGACCGGGTATCGGATGGCGTTCCTCATCGGCGGCGGTCTCATCGCGCTGGCCGGAGTGCTCAGCCCCAAGCTCTACGCAGCGGTACCGTGGCGGACGGGAGCTTAAATTTCCGCATTAATCACAAAATAACGATTTACCAAATGCGGCAATTGCTATGCGTATCGTCATCACCAACGCCAAAGGCGGCGTCGGTAAGACTACGACCTCGATCTACTTCGGAACACTCCTAGTCCACTATGGCAGCGTCGAAGTCCTGGATGCTGATCCCCAAGGCTCCGCGACCGAATGGGCGCTTCGGACCGAGGAGAACGGAACCCCGTTGTCCTTCGAAGTCGTTTCCGTGAATAACGCCCAGCTACTCCGAGCCAAGCTGCGCACAGACTTTATCCTCATCGACACTGTTCCGGCAGATGCTCAAGGTATCGATGCCGCTTTGGACGCAGCGCAGGTCGCAATCATTCCGACCGCCCCCAGGGGGATCGACATGTCTCGAGTCTGGGCTACCGAAGCGATCTCCTCCTCCGCTGTAGAGACCTATGTTCTGCTCACCCAGGCAGATCCACGCACGAAGGCCTACAAGGCTGCCCTTGAGGTATTGGAAACCACTGGGGTGGGGCACTTTGAGACGGCGACCCTAGGCCGTGTATCCATCCGCCAAGCCTTCGAGACCCTCCCGGGGCCAGACATGGGCGGGCATGAGAAATCTGTTGAAGATTTGTTGGAGGCCACCCGATGAAGAAGAAGCAAGAGAACCTGAACGTTGCAGGTCCCCGTTACCTTTTTCGTGGGTCCTCCCTCAGGCATGATGGAAGACAAGCAGCCAGCCAAACCCGGCCTGATCCCTGCCCCCAGTCGAATTTAATGATCGCAGGCGGTGTAGTCACCGGGATCGGCCACGGCCTCCACGGATCGCTGATAGAAGCCCGCTTCGCTCAAGGGTCTTTGTCACGAGGCAAGGGACAAGAGGTGACCTCCTGGATGCTCCCTGTACGGTTACCGAACCCCTCATAGTGAGCACCATGATCTACCAACTCTTCATCGGACTAGACGTCGGCAAGAGCGAGCACCACGCTGTTGCCCTGCTGCCCGATGGCACGCTCGTTCACAACAAGCCCCTGCCCCCCAAAGCTCCGCGAACTCCTCACCGACCTGGGGAAGCAGCATGGGCCCGGGCTCATCGTGGTGGACCAGCCCAACACCATCGGCGCCCTGCCCGTGGGAGCAGCCCAAGACCATAGTGTGGACGTCGCCTACCTGACCGGGCTGACGATGCGCCGCGTCGCGGACCTTCACCCAGGACAAGCGAAAACAGACGCCCGAGACGCGTTCATCATCGCCGACACCGCCCGCACCATGCCCCACACCCTTCACAACATCACGGTAACCGAGGAGAACACCGCCGAGCTGAGCATGATCTGCGGATTCGATGACGACCTCACCGCCCAGGCCACCCAGGTCAGCAACCGCATGCGCGGGCTGCTGACGCAGATCCACCCGGCCCTGGAACGGGCCCTAGGCCCGCGGCTGCACCACAGGGCCGTTGTGGATCTTCACCGGCTACCCCAGCCAGTCCGCGCTGAAAACCGCAGGCAGGGGCCATGTGCGGGCACGGTTGAAGAAACTCGCTCCCCGCCTGGCATCCCGGCTGACCGAGGAGATCTTCAACGACCTCGCCGAACAGAGCGTTATCGTCGCTGGCACGGACGCGGCAGCGAAGGTCATCGGCCGACTCGCTGCGCAGCTGGCCCAGCTGCGCGCTCAGCGTGAGAAACACGGTGAAGAGATCCTGATGGTGGTTGATGGGAACCCTCTTTCCGCAGTCCTGATGTTCAGGCCCTTCGGTGGGCGTCAGGACCACTGCTCGCATTCTCACCGAAGTGGTCAGCAAGGAGTTCAAGACCGCCGCTCACCTGGCCTCGTACGCGGGCATTGCCCCGGTCACACGGCAGTCAGGCTCCTCGGCCCGGAGTGAGACAGCGTCGAGGCGGGGCAACAAGATCCTGAAACGGGCGCTGTTCCTCTCGGCGTTCACCGCGCTGCATGACCCGGATTCCAGGGCCTATTACGACCGCAAACGCGCCCAGGGCAAGCGTCATCATCAGGCTCTGATCGCTCTGGCGCGTCGTCGTTCGGATGTGCTTTTCGCAATGCTGCGTGATGGAGCGTTCTCTGCGTCTCGGCCCTGGAGAGTGGCTTTGGCAGCTTGACGAAAACCATAGAAGCCCCCCCCGAACTCCGTCGAGTTCGGTCCCGTGCCCATCTCAGCGTTGAGGCGATTCAGCAGCTTCGCTTACTCCACCGCTGCTCGGGCCGCCTCAATGCGCGCCCGCCCAGAGGCGTACTGCGGGGTGCTAGGCCGTGCGGGGGTGCTCTTGCCGCTCATGGTGCGAACCTCCTGAATCAAGGTGGAAGAGGCGAAAGATGATCGAGTGCTGGTGATGCCACCGATACGCGGTTGGATCATTCGAGATGTGCAGAGGCCAGCGGCTGAGGCGTTGGCTGAAGGCCTGATCTCCTCCGAGTAGACCGTTCAGCTCCTCAGTCACCACCGACAGCAAGCGCACGTTCGGGTTTTTGGTCAGGTTCATGACGGTGCACACCGGGTCAACTGGGCGCGCCAGGCAGCTGTGAACGCGGCGTCCGCGAGGCTGCTCTCCGCGTCAGCGGAGCCGCATCCGCTCCGGCACCTCGCCGTAGTACTTCCGCAGGGCCTCCTCGCGCCGCTCGACGTACGTCCCGTCCTCGATGCCCGCACGGGCCCGGTCCACCATGCGCACGATGAACCGCTCGTTGTGGATGGAGATGAGGGTGTGGGAGAGCATCTCCTTCGCCTTGTAGAGGTGGTGGATGTAGGCGCGGGAGTAGTTGAGGCAGGTGTAGCAGTCGCAGCCGTCCTGGAGGGGCGTGAAGTCCCGCTTGTACTTGGCCCCTGAGAGGTTGAGGCGGCCTTCGTCCGTGTAGAACGCGGAATTGCGCGCCACCCGCGTGGGGGAGACGCAGTCGAAGGTGTCCGCCCCGTTCTCGATGGCCCAGAAGAGGTCGTCCGGCTCGGAGATGCCCAGCAGGTGACGGGGCTTGTTCTCCGGCAGCTCCTCGGTGCACCAGCGGACGATCGTGCCCAGCTCGTCCTTCTCGAGGGCCCCGCCCAGGCCGAACCCGTCGAATTCCAACGCGCCGAGGTCCCGGCAGGCCTTCCGGCGGAGGTCCTCGTAGTTGGCCCCCTGGATCACGCCGAAGAGGGCCTGGTACGGGCGGTGCGAGCGCTCGGCGGTCAGGCGCTCGTGCTCCGCGACGCAGCGCATGGCCCAGAGGCGCGTGCGCTCGAGCGACTCCTCCTGGTAGGCGCGGGAGTTCTGCAGGGTGGTCAGTTCGTCGAAGGCGAACATGATGTCCGCGCCCAGCTTGTGCTGAACCTGCATGGAGATCTCGGGGGAGAACCGATGGGTGTCCCCGTTGAGATGGGACTTGAACCACACGCCGTCGTCGTCGATATGCGCGAGGCGCTCCTTGCCGGGGGCGACGGCGTCGTCCTCCCCGGGGCTCGTCACCGCATCCATGTTGATGACCTTCTTGAAGCCGGCCCCGAGGCTCATGACCTGGAAGCCGCCGGAGTCCGTGAAGGTGGGCCCCTGCCAGTTCATGAAGGCGCTGAGGCCGCCCGCCTCGTCGAGGATGTCCGCGCCGGGCTGGAGGTAGAGGTGGTAGGCGTTCGCGAGGATGGCCTGGCCGCCGAAGTCCCGCACGGCCTCCGGGGTCACGGCCTTGACCGTGGCCTTCGTGCCCACCGGGATGAACGCCGGGGTCTGGATGTCGCCGTGGGGCGTGGAGATGACGCCCGTGCGGCCGAGGAAGTCCTGCTGCGCGGACTCGCTCAGGCGGGTGGAGACGGAGAAGCTGAAGTTCTGACGGGAGTTTTGAGGATGCACGGTTCTATTCTCCCTGCTCTTGGTGGGACTCGCTGCGGATTGCGGCTGTGCCCCCTCCCGGGGCGCCCCGTGCCTCCCTGCGGAAATCCGGGCCGAGCCCTACGCTCAGGGCCGGTGGTGTCAAAGGGTGATTGCAACACACCCGTGACTGCCCCGGGCCGAGCCCTACAAGGCCCGCTGTTGTGGA
>JAGLBH010000139.1 GCA_018260285.1 Arthrobacter sp.
GAGGCCGCGGGGGAATAAAGCGCGGCCGTGAGTGTTTCACGTGAAGCACGACCCCTCGAGAGACAAGGCAGGCCCATGAGCGCCGACGCACACTCCCCCCTGACAGAATCCGCCGTCGCGGACGCCCCCTTCGCCGAGTCCGCGGTGAGGCGGCCGTTCCTCGACAAGGCCGAGCCGGAGCTCTACAAGGCGCTCCTCGGCGTCTCCCGCGCGCTGCGGGACGCGGCCAAGGCGGCGGGCGTCTCGATGGACCTCCTGGAGCTCGTCAACCTGCGTGCCTCCCAGCTCAACGGCTGCCCCTTCTGCCTCTCGGTCCATGTGCCCAAGGCGCGAGCGGCCGGGATCACCGACCTGCAGATCGCGGTGCTGCCCGCCTGGCGCGACACCGCCGTCTTCTCCCCCGCCCAGCGGGCCGCCCTCGCCGTGGCGGAGTCCGTGACCGCGGTGGCTCCCGCCGACGAGCTCGACGCCGTGGTGCAGGCCGCCGTCGCCGAACTGGGCGAGGAGCGGTACGCCGTGCTGGCCTGGGCCGCGATCTCGATCAACTCGTTCAACCGGATGTCCATCGTCTCCCGACACCCGGTCGCGGAGCCGCCGGCGCAGGACTAGAGGGGCAGCTCTGCCGGCGCGTCCCGCTGGATCTCGGCCCCGGCGCTGAAGGCCCGCACTCTCTCGGTGTCCCACGCCTGGGCGGGCACGCCCGAGCCGAGCAGCTCCCGCGAGAGGGCCGCGCTCGGCTCGATCGGCCGCTCCGAGCCCACAAGAATGACATTTCCCGAGCGGCGCCCCTTGAACATGGCGGGATCGGCGATGGCCATGACGTGGGGGAAAACGGCCAGCGTCGTCGCCATTTCTGATTTGGCGCCCTTCAGGTCGGGGCGGTCGCCGACATTGGCGATATACAGACCGCCCGGCGCAAGAACCCGTGCGGCGTGCTCTAGGAATTCGACCGTCGTCAGCGGCCGAGGGGTGGTGCTGCCCGCGAAGACGTCCCGGATGATGACGTCCCTCGTGCTGTCCGTCAGCGTTTCCAGCACCGCGCGGGCCTCGCCCTGGCGAATGCGGAGAAGGGGCGCGCGGGGAAGGTCAAAGGCGTCCCTCACCCTTTCGGCCAGCTTTCCGTCGATTTCGACGACGACGTGCCGCGACTGCGGATATGCCGCCAGTCCCCACCGGGCCAGGGAGCAGGCGCCGCCCCCGAGATGGAGCATGGTGAGCTTTTCCTGCGGATCGGTGAGGGTGTCTTTCACCGCCGCGGCGATCCACTGCATGTACTCGAATTCAAGATGCAGCGGGTCGAGGGCGATATGCGAGGACTGGACGCCGTTGACCCAGAGCAGCCAGCCGCCGTCGGAGAACGGATCGGACTCGATTTTCGCGAGGCCCGTGTCGATGGGGAATTCGCCCTCGATCTGCGCTGCGGGGGACGCTTCAGGCTGGCGGGCGGCCTTCTTCTTCGCCATCAGCCGCGCACCATGCGCAGTTCCCAGCGGTTGGCCCAGGTCTCGTCGAGCTGCTCGCGCTCTCCCGTGAGGCGGAAGCCGTGCTTCTCGTAGAAGCGGAGGGCGCGGTCGTTGCCCTCGAGGACCCACAGGTGGGCGGGCAGAGCGCCGATGGCGGCCTCCAGCAGGCGGTCGGCCGCTCCGCTGCCCCGGTGCTGGGCGGCGAGATAGCACATCTGCAGCTCGGTCTCCGGGAGCGCGGGGTCGGGGTCCTCGTCCCGGCGGGTGGGGCGTGCGCCAGACATGCCGACGATCTCGCCGGTCTCCGGGACCACGGCCACGTGAAAGCGCATCCCGAGGTCCATGCCGGCCTCCCAGAAGGCCACGTTCTGGGGAATGGCCCGCTCGAGGAGGGCGAACACCTCGTCCCCCCGGAAGGGGTAGCACTCGCGGTGAATCGCGAGCTTGGCCCGCTGGGTGGCCTCCAGGTCGGCACGGGTTCCTTCGCGGATGAGCAGTTCAGTCATAGGTTCCAGGGTAGCGGGCGGCTCCTGGGACCCAGGCCGTGGCTAGAGGCGCCAGCTGCTCTTCACGGGGGGCTCCCCCGCGCCGCGGGCCATCCCGGTGCGGCGCTCGAGGATGTCCAGGGCCGGCTCCGGAGTGCGGTCGAGGAAGACGAGGTCGTTCCCCTCCTGCGGCCTCAGGGTGAAGCCGGGCTCGGTCACGCCGGCCTCCCGGGAGACGGCCCCTTCGGCGTCGTTCACCCAGAAAGAGTCGAGGTGCGCGTACGGGAGCACGACGGGTTCGGTCGCGCGGTGGAGGATGCCCGGCACGAAGACGAAGAACTTCTCCGTGAAGTAGGCGCGCCCACTCGCGGCGGCGCCAGTGACTGCCGAAGAGCCAGGGGCTGCGGCGAGCGTGGCGCGCGTCTCGTGGAGAAGGGTCTGGCCGGCCGGGACGAGCTTCTTCCAGGCGTTCACGAGAGGGCCTTCTCGAGGCGGTCCAGCTTGCCGGTGAGCTCGCCGGTGTAGCCGGGGCGAATGTCGGCTTTGAGGACCAGGGCCACGCGGGAGCCGTGGCGGCCGGCGGCTTCGGTGGCGCGCTTGACGACGTCCATGACCTCGTCCCACTCGCCCTCGATCTCCGTGAACATGGAGCTCGTGTTGTGCGGTGGGGGAGGCCGGACGCGCGGACCACGGCCACAGCGGCGGCGACGGCATCGTGGACGGAGCCCTCGGGGGACTCAGTCCAGTCGGCGGCAAGGTCAGGGTCTGAGGGGCGGCCGGACGGGGCCACGGAGAAGGCAACGATCATACAGCCAGACTACGCGGGCGGGCCTGAGTCTGCACTCCCCCGCCCCACACACAGAAATTGGGTCTTAAGGGGCGGCTCAACTGCTTCGAGCCGCCCCTTAAGACCCACAATCCTCGAGGAGAATGCAGAAGGGACATGAGGCACTCTGGGCGGCAGAATCCTGCCGATCTTGACGTTTTCTCCCCCTCCGGGTCATAGTTAAGGCATGTTTCGGCAGAATCCTGCCGGTTTAATGCCCGGAAAGGCGCACCATGCCAGACTCCCCTGCCGCCGCGCACCTCGGTGCCTGCCTCCGTGCAACTCGCATCGCAGAGCACATCACACAGAAGACCGCAGCGGAGCTCAGCGGCATCTCCGAGCGCACCCTTCGCGACATCGAGAACGGTCGTCACTCCCCCTCCCTTGGCGCGGTGCTCTCCTTCGCAGAGACGCTGGGCCTCACCCTCAAGGCCGAGCGATGACCATTCCCCTCCATGCTCTGCCCCGGGTATCCTCCGCCGACGTATACACAAAAGGCCACCTCGCCGCGCGCCTGTCCCGGACCGCCGACGGCGGTATCGCCTTCGCCTATCAGTCCTCATATCTCGCCCTGGGCTCAGCGGCGAAACCCCTGGCTTCAACTCTGCCCCTCACGCCGTCACCCCTCATCACGCCCAGCGGTTCGCTTCCCGCATTTTTTGCCGGATTACTCCCCGAAGGACGCCGGATCAGCATGCTTGCACGGGCTCTCAAGACGAGCCTTGACGACGAGCTGACGCTCCTCCTCGCCGTCGGGGCAGACACCCCAGGAAATGTCATTGTCGTCCCTGAAGGAGAGGTTCCCGCCACTCCGCGGCCGCTCGTCACGGGCAGTATTGAAAAAGCGGATTTCCGGAATCTCATGAGCCGCGTAGACAGGATCTCCCTCCCAGGCGCCCAGGCAAAAGCGAGCGCCTCAATGATCACGTTCCCCGTCAACGCTCCTGGAGCCCGCTGGATACTCAAACTCGACCCGGAGGACTACCCTCACCTCACGACCAATGAGCACGCACACTTGGTGGCGGCGAGGCAACTGGGAATCAACGTCGCCGATGCGCGCCCCGTCAAGGACCGTCATGGCAGCCCAGGGCTGCTCGTCACCCGTTTCGACAGCTCCCCCGATGGCTCTAGGCTTGCCTTCGAAGATGGAGCTCAGGTCCTCGGTCTGGCCCCTGCCGCAAAGTATCACCCCAGCACCGAGGAGGTCATCTCTGCTTTAGCAGGCCTGACGAGAGCTCCCCGCATCGCAGCTCGAAACTTCTACTTGCAGGCCCTTTTTGCCTGGCTCACAGGCAACGGCGACCTGCATGCCAAGAACCTCGGGGTCTTAGAAGGCCCCGGAGGCTTCGAGCCTGCCCCGGTCTATGACGTCCCGTGCACCTTGCTCTACGGAGACACGACGACAGCACTGTCTGTTGCCGGCCGCACTCGGGGCCTGCGTCGACGCCACTGGGACGAGCTCGCGGAGACCGTTGGGCTGCCTCTCGCCGCCGCCCGGACCGCCCAAGCCCGGGCACTTGAGGCGGCATACCGGCTGGACCTGACAAGACTGCCGTTCACGGGATCGCCCCTCACGAGGAGCGTCCGTGAACTCAGACTTAGACGCATGGAACTTGACCCTGGGTCCGACTAAACGCTCCAGCAGCCAATAGCCATCCCCCCATCCCCCACCCACACACAGAAATTGGGTATACACAGAAATTGGGTCTTAAGGGGCGGCTCAACTGCTTCGAGCCGCCCCTTAAGACCCAAAATCACAAGGCAGGAGGGAGAAGGGCAGGTAGGGCGAGAGCGGGCACTCCGCCCCCGCCCCACCAGCCTCAGCGCAGGTCTACACCAGCGGAGGCCACTGCCTCAAGGAGCGCGCCCGAGGCGATGAACTCCTC
>JAGLBH010000013.1:0-11135 GCA_018260285.1 Arthrobacter sp.
GACGCTTGCGAGACCGCCCGCCGCCGCCACGGCTGCCAGCAGAAGTGGATGGTTGAGGGGCGAGACGCTCATGAGGCCTCTCCTCGGCGAGAGCGAGCCGCAGCCCGCCAGGCGGAGGCCCCCGCAGCCCAGGACGCCCCGAGCCGCGCCGCCGCCCATCCCAGGGAGACCGAGAGAGCGATCCACCCCGCGGAGAGCAGGAGACCCGCAGCCGACGAACCGCTCACGGCGCCCGCAGGGGGCCGCACCAGGAGGAGCATGACAGCGGAGAAGGTAGTGAGGCCGCCGAAGAAGCCCGCATTGACCAGACCTTTTGCCCACAGGGGTCCCTGGGCAGTCCATGCGGCGGCAGCGGCCATCCCGAAGACGCCGGCGGTATTGATGACCAGCGTCGCGAGAGCCGCTCCGAGCGGGTCCGACCCGGCCAGGGACTGCAGGCCCCAGCGTGTGAGCGTCCCGACCGCTCCGCCGAGAAAGACCGCCGCGAGCACGTGCGGGGCGAATCCGGGGCGCACGTCACACGCTCTCGTCGGCCGCAGGGGAGAGGGCCTGGCACCCCTCGTGCTCAGACGGCCTCACCCAGACGTCTTCGGTCACTCCTGCGGCCACGGTTCCCGACTCTGTCTGGAGGCTGCGGCCCGGGGCGACGACGACGTGGGCCCCTGGGGCGATTCCGGCCCTGCTCAGCGTGAGAAGGGTGGACTGGTTCGCGTCCGAGACGCGCTCGACAACGGCAGGGTGCCCCTCGTCCAGCAGACTGGCCCGGATGGCGCTGGAGGCTCGCAGCGTCCCCGCGGCGGAGGGGATGCGGTCCCCGTGGGGATCCTCCGTGGGGTGGCCGAGCAGGGCGTCGAGCCGCTCGATGAAGAGATCAGAGACGGCGTGCTCGAGGGCGTCGGCCTCGTCGTGGACCTCTTCCCAGGAGTACCCGAGCTCCCGGACGAGGAAGGTCTCGAGCAGCCGGTGACGCCGCACGACCCCGAGGGCCACCTGATACCCCTCGTCGGTGAAGACGATGGGGGAGTACTTCTTGTGCGAGACCCATCCTCGGGCCACCAGCTTGCGCACCATGAGCGTCACGGATGAGTTGGCCACGCCGAGCTCAGCCGCCACGTCCGAGGACGTCACGGGGGCGCTGGCCCACTCTGAGAGGGCGAAGATGGTCTTGAGGTAGTCCTCTTCCGCGGCTGTCGGGGAGGTCGTCTCAGGCACGGGGGCTCCTGTCCTCCGGGTCCACCCGGCTGCTGCGGACGAAGGTCCAGGCGAAGGAGAGATACGGGATGTCCAGGGTCTGGCCCGGATCGCTGCCCAGCTCGCGGCAGAGGTAGTCACGGATGTTCCGCTCGCACCGCGCGCGCTGCTCTGGGGAGGACGTGCGGTAGCTGGAGCGCGTGCGAGCCAGAGCCACCACCTCGGCGGGGGTGAGGGGCTGGAGGAACTCTGCCGTGTGGAGGGAGGGGCTGCGCCACCGGCCTCCGGGGCGGGGGGCCTGCTCCGGTGTGAAGAAGACGTCCCCCGAGCGCATGATCCGGGAGAGCCGGTGTACCCACGGCACCCGCACGTCCAGCTGGTTCCACACGAGGGCCAGGCGCCCCTTGGGCTCCACGAGCCGGGCTGCCTCTCGGCCTGCGCGGTCTGCGTCCACCCAGTGCCAGGCCTGGGCGTAGGTGACGAGCTGGAAGGACTGGCTCTCGAGGCCTGTGTCCTCGCCCGAGGCGAGCCTGGTGGACAGCCCCCTCTCGGAGGCGCGGCGGAGCATGGCCTCGGAGACGTCCACGGCCGTCACCTCAAGAGGAACGCCCGCTCGCTCGGCCGACTCTCTCAGCTGCTCCGTGAAGATGCCGGAACCGGCACCGATGTCCGCAGCCGACACCCGAGGGTGCCGCTCCCCGAACTGCTCGTGCAGCCCCTCGAGGCACGCGCGGACGACGGGCCACGGGTAGGCGGGCCGCACGGCGTCGTACCCCTCGGCATCCGCAGCGTACGCGGAGGCGAGATGCGCGCGGCGAGCAGGAGAGAGACGCGGCCCCGGCGCATGCGTGGACAGGCTGTCCATCGCCTGGGCGGCCGTGCCCGGAAGGCCCGTGCGCATGACGATCACGCCAGGCGGGCGAGGGCCGCCGCGTGAAGGAGGCCGTTCGTGGCCACGGCGTTGCCGCCGTGGGGGCCGTCAGCGCCGGTGAGGTCGGTGAAGCGCCCGCCGGCCTCGGTGACGATCGGCACGAGGGCGGCCATGTCGTAGAGGTTGAGCTCGGGCTCGGCGGCGATGTCCACGGCGCCCTCCGCCACGAGGCAGTAGGACCAGAAGTCGCCGTAGGCGCGGGTCCTCCAGACAGACCGCGTGAGGTCGAGGAACCCGTCCAGCCCGCCCCGCTCCTCCCAGCCGGAGAGGCTGGAGTAGGAGAACGAGGCGTCCGCCAGGTCAGCCACCGAGGAGACTCGGATCTGCCGACCCTCAGCGAGGGAGGTGCCCGTGTGCGCGCCCATGCCTCGAGCGGCCCACCAGCGACGCCCCAGGGCCGGGGCTGAGACGACGCCGACGACCGGCTCACCGTTGTCCAGGAGGGCGATGAGCGTGGCCCAGACGGGGGTGCCGCGGACGAAGTTCTTCGTCCCGTCGATTGGGTCCACAACCCACTGCCGAGGCCCCGAGCCCGTCGTGCCGAACTCCTCGCCGAGCACGCTGTCCCCGCTGCGGGCGCTCTCGAGGCGAGAGCGGATGAGCTGCTCGGCGGAGCGGTCCGCATCGGTGACGGGCGTGAGGTCCGGCTTCGTCTCAACAGAGAGGTCCATCGACTGGAAGCGGTCCATCGTCAGGGCGTCCACGCGGTCGGCCAGCTCGTGGGCCAGGCGGAGGTCGTCGGAGTAGTCCTTCGTGACGCCCTGGGCGTCGTGGGGCTGGTCAGCAGTCATGAGAGGTCGATCTCCGTCGGTTGTCCAAGAAGCTTCTCGCTTTGGTGCTCTTCCACCTCGACCCGCAGCAGGCGCCGCAGCGAGGCGAGGCGCTCTTCCCCGGTGCTGCCGGCATGGCCGTCGGCCACCCAGGCGTCGAGCGCACAGCCGGGGACCGCGCTGCCGTGCGTGCACCCGCGCTCGCAGTCGCTCACCGCAGGGGCCAGGTCCTCGAAGGCCGCGACGACCCCGGCAGGGGAGACGTGCGCCAGCCCGAAGGAGCGAACTCCGGGGGTGTCGATGATCCACGTGCCGTCTGAGGAGTCCGGGACGCGCAGCATGAGGGCGGAGGAGGACGTGTGGCGTCCGCGCCCCGTCACCGCGTTGACGCCGCCCGTGGCCCGGTCCGCGCCGGTGAGGGCGTTGACGAGGGTGGACTTGCCGACGCCCGAGGGGCCTAAGAGCACCGACACCTTGCCCTGGCAGGCCTCGTGAACGGCGTCGACCGCAGACTGCTCGACGGCCGCCGAGGCTCGGGGGGCGTCGTCGTCTGCGGAGTGGGCGGCGGCGTCCCCGCCGGAGTCCACGGTGCGGGTGGTGATGATGCGCACGTCGAGGTTCGCGTAGGTCTCGATGAGGAAGGACGGGTCGCGCAGGTCGGTCTTCGTCACGCAGAGCACCGGCTCGATCCCGGCGTCGAAGGCCGCGACGACGGCCCGGTCGATGAAGCCCGTTCGCGGCTCGGGGTTGGCGGCGGCCACGACGATGATGAGCTGGTCGGCGTTCGCGACGACGGGGCGCTCCACGGGGTCGGTGTCGTCGGCGCTGCGCCGGAGGAAGGATCGGCGCTCGTCGATGCGGACGAGGCGCGCGAGCGTGTCCTTCTCACCGGAGACGTCCCCGACGAGCTGCACGAGGTCTCCCGGGACGATGGGCTGGCGCCGCAGCTCCTTGGCCCGCGCCGCGACGACGAGGCGCTCCTCAGGAGTGTCCTCGGCGACAATCGCGCGGTATCGGCCGCGGTCCACCGTGACGATCCGGCCGGTCACGGAGTCGGAGTAGGCGGGGCGGTCCTTCGTCCGCGGGCGCGAGCCCTTCTTGTTGGGGCGGACCCGAACGCGGGACTCGTCCCAGTCAGCCGTGTTGCTTCGGCGGATGGTCATGCGCTCGCCTCCCCAGCTCCCAGGAGGCCAGCCCACAGGGCCGGGAAGTCCGGCATGGTCTTCGCGGTGACGCCGATGGACTCCACGCGCGGTCCCGGGGCGGCGAGCCCCCACACGGCTGCGGCCGTGGCCATCCGGTGGTCGTGATAGCTCTGGTGGTCCACGGCCCGGGGCGAGCGGGTTCCGCGGATGACAAGGCCGTCTTCGCGCTCCTCCGCCTCGGCGCCGAGCGCTCGGATCTCGCGGGCGAGGGCCGCCAGGCGGTCCGTCTCGTGGCCGCGCAGGTGGGCGATCCCCGTCAGGCGGGACTCGCCCTCGGCCAGCGCCATGAGCGCGGCGAGAACGGGGGCAAGCTCGGCGGCGTCGTCGATCTCCGCAGGAAGGAGACGCTCAGGACCGGTGACCGTGAGCGTCCCGGTGGTCTCGCTCGTCGGCACGAGCTCCACCGTGCCACCCAGCTGGGGGAGGATCTCGCGCCAGCGGTCCCCGATCTGGGTCGTGGAGAGCGGCCACTCGGGAACGCGCACGCGCCCTCCCGTGACCATGGCCGCCGCGAGGAACGGCCCCGCGTTGGAGAGGTCCTGCTCCACTCGAATGACCTCGGGGGATCGGACGCCGGGCGTCACTCTCCACTCGTTCTCGCCGATCTCCTCGACGACGACGCCGAAGCTGCGCAGGGTGTCCACCGTCATGTCCACGTGGGCGCGACTGGGGATGCGTCCGCCCGTGTGGCGAATGCGGGCCGGGAGGGACTGGGCGTTGACGCCCAGGAGCAGAGCGGAGAGGAACTGGCTGCTGGAGCTCGAGTCCACCTCGAAGGAGAGCTCGCGGGGGTCGTCGCCGTCCGGGAGCGGGGCGGAGAGGACGCGCACGGGGAGAGTGGTCGCGTCGTCGCCCGTTTCCGGCTCGCCCGACGGCGTGAGCCGCTCGACCCGGGCCCCCGCAGAGCGGAGCGCGGCGAAGAGCGGTCCCATGGGGCGGCCGAGCGCGCTCTCGTGCGCCACGAAGTCCGTGCTGCCCTCGATGAGCGCCGCCACCACGGGGAGGAACCGCATGACCGTGCCGGCCTGGTTGACGTCGATGACCCTGTGGGACGCGGGGGCCGGCCGGAGGGAGAAGGGCGTCACGCGCAGAGCCGGGGCCCCGTCCGCCGTGATGGCCTCCAGCCCGGCGCCCAGAGTGCTCAGAGCCGCGCGCATCGCAGAGGAGTCGTCCGACTCCAGCGCCCCGAGGACCACCGTCTCACGGTCGCCCAGGGCAGCCAGGAGGAGAAGGCGGTTCGTCAGTGACTTCGACCCGGGCAGGATGATCTCTGCCTCGACAGGGCCGCGGGCTGCGGGCGCGCTCCAGTACTCCGGCGTGGGATGTGTCATGCGTCAGTGGCTGCTTTCATCGGGTGGTGCTCCGTCCGGCGGCGGGGCAGGGAGGTCCACGAATTTCACCCGCTCAGGAATACTCACGCCCCTGAGAGCATTGAAGTTCGTATGCCCACTACGTTAGCGGAACGCACGACATCCGTACCATGGGGAATGATGAGACCCATGACCCAGACTCACGACATCGCGGACCCCGCGCCCTCCCCAGACGTGACGGTCGACGCCGAAAGCCCCTCCGAGAAGCGGGCGCGCTTCGAGCGAGAGGCCCTCGTCTACGTGGACCAGCTCTACTCGGCCGCGCTGCGCATGACCCGAAACCCCTCGGATGCCGAGGACCTCGTCCAGGAGGCCTTCGCGAAGGCCTACGCGGCGTTCCACCAGTACAAGCCCGGCACCAACATCAAGGCCTGGCTCTACAGGATTCTGACGAACACCTATATCAACATCTATCGCAAGAAGCAGCGCGAGCCCTTTCAGACGAGCGGCGACGAGCTCCAGGACTGGCAGATCGCCGCGGCTGCCGAGCACACGCCGGCCGGCCTGAAGTCCGCTGAGACGGAGGCCCTCGACGGCCTTCCGGACAGCAACGTGAAGCAGGCCCTGGCAGACCTCAAGGAGGAGTTCCGGCTGGCGGTGTACTTCGTCGACGTCGAGGGCTACTCCTACAAGGAGGCCGCGGACATTCTCGGCGTGCCGATCGGCACCGTCATGTCCCGGCTCCACCGCGGGCGCAAGCTGCTCCGCGAGGCGCTCTTCGAGTACGCGGGGGAGCGCGGCCTCCATGCCAGACACTGACCGTCCCATCGAGGGCGATCCCGCCCAGACCGCTCGCCCTGAGCAGGCCCCTTTTCAGGAGAACACCATGACCGACTGCGAAAAACTAGGAAACTGCGACGAGTCCCGGCTCGAACGGATCTACGAGTACCTGGACGGGGAGCTCTCCCCGGCAGACCTCGCCGAGGTGAAAGCGCACCTGGACAGCTGTCAGGACTGCGCGTCGCAGCATGATCTCGAGTGCGTCATCCGCTCGGTGGTCAAGCGCTCGTGCGAGGAGCAGGCGCCCTCATCCCTCAAGGACCGCATCCTCCAGCGGCTGGGTGCGGACACCTGACCCGGAGCTGACGGGGAGATGAGAAGAGGGGGCACGGAGAAAATTCTCCGTGCCCCCTCTTCGGGCTGAAACTCAAGACTAAGCGTTGGGACGCTTGCCGTGGTTTGCGCCGCCGCGCTTGCGATCGCGACGCTTGCGTGCACGCTTCGACATGGCTGCCTCCTGCTGGCTCGTTAAGTGGATAAGACTATCCACTAGTCTCCCACATCGGAAGGTCTACGCCTAACTGAATCAGTCTGCCTGGGGAAGTCCGAGCCACTGGTACCAGCCGCGGTGGAGCACGAGCCACGCGACGAGGCCGTAGGCCGCCTGGCCCATCCGGCCGCCGTTGGCGTCCAGATCCCGGCGGAAGTTCTCATGGGCCACGAGCGGGTTGAAGGCGTCCACGTAGACGTGGCTGCGGCGCGTCGTCACGTCCGCATAGGCGGTGTTGATCTCGCTCAGCGCCGCATTGCGCTCCTCGTCGGCGCAGGGGGTCGGGCCCACGACGAAGACTCGGATGTTGTTCTGGCTGGCCGTATCCAGGATGTTGGCCAGGTTCAGGCGCGAGCGGGCGGTGGACTGGTTCAGGTCCAGATCGCGGTCGTTGAGGGAGACGACGAGACGGTTGTCCGTCGTCGGCCCGAAGCGGCGCATGGCCTCTTCGAACCATCGAATGGAAAGAGCCTCGATCGTCTCGTCCGGCGCGGGAAGCGAATAGGCCTCCACCTGGACGTCGTCCGCACTGGTGCGGGCCAGCACCCGGCCAAACCAGCCGAGGGCACGCGGGTCTCCAATGCCTGCCAGGCTCTCGTCGCCGACGGCGACGATCCGGATCCTACGTTCTTCCACTCAATTCACCTTGTTCTCTTGTCTGGTTCCCGTCCCGACCTGCGGCGGCAACGATCTTAAACGAAGGGGGCAGGCTTCGTATGAGCCTGCCCCCTATCGTATCTCTAGCCCTGTGCGAAAGCGCGTTCCAGGAGGGTCTGCTGCTCTGCCGTGTGTCGCTTCATCGAGCCCGCCGCAGTGGATGCGGAGGCCGGACGGGAGATGACCGTCAGGGAGCGATCAAGCTGCGGGGCCAGGTTGAGAGCCATGAACGGCCAGGGGCCCTGGTTCTCAGGCTCGTCCTGCACCCACACGACGTCCGCGTTCGGGTACTTGGCCAGCTCTGCGCGGATGCTCTCCAGCGGAAGCGGGTAGAGCTGCTCCACGCGGACGATGGCCACGGTGTCGTCCCCGGACTTCTGGCGCTGAGCGTCGAGGTCGTAGTAGAGACGGCCCGAGACGAGCATGACCCGCGTGACCTTGGACGCGTCCGCCGTGGTGTCGGCGATGACCGGCTGGAAGCTGCCCTCCGTGAAGTCCTTCACCTCGGTGGCGGCTGCCTTGAGGCGCAGCAGCTGCTTCGGGGTGAAGATGACGAGCGGACGAATCGTCTTGCTCTTGGCCTGGCGGCGCAGGAGGTGGAAGTGGTTCGCGCCGGTGGAGGGGTTGGCGATCGTGAGGTTGTTCTCGGCAGCGAGCTGCAGGAAGCGCTCGATGCGGGCCGAGGAGTGATCCGGGCCCTGGCCCTCATAGCCGTGAGGCAGCATGAGGACGACCTTGGAGCGCATGCCCCACTTCTGCTCGGAGGAGGAGAGGTACTCGTCGATGATCATCTGGGCGCCGTTGACGAAGTCGCCGAACTGGGCCTCCCAGACCACAAGGGACTCGGGGCTCTGGACCGAGTAGCCGAACTCGAAGCCGAGCGCCGCGTACTCCGAGAGGAGCGAGTCGTAGATCTCGAAAGGAGCTGCGTCCTCCGTGATCTTCTCGAGCGGGTACCACTCGTTGCCGTTGGCGCGGTCGTGGATCACAGCGTGGCGCTGGACAAAGGTGCCGCGGCGCGAGTCCTGGCCGGCCACGCGGACGTGGATGCCTTCCATCGTGAGGGAGCCGAAGGCCGCCATCTCGGCGAAGCCCCAGTCGATGCCGCCCTCGCGAGCCATCTGGGCGCGCTTCTCGAGCATCTGCTTGAGCTTGTTGTGAACGGTGAAGCCCTCAGGGTAGTTGAGGTGCGCATCGCCGATGAGCTCGAGGGTGTCCTGGGTGATCGACGTCGAGACGTCCTCCAGGGCGTCGTCGCTCTTCTCGGAGTCCTTCGGGGCGATGACCGGGAGAGCCTCCGTCTGAGCCGCGTGCGTCTCGGCGAAGACCTTCTCCAGTCGCTCCTGGTAGTCGCGCAGAGCCTGCTCGACCTCTTCCTCGGAGATGTCTCCGCGGCCCAGAAGGGACTCGGTGTAGAGCTTGCGGACGCTCCGCTTGGCCTCAATGAGGTTGTACATGAGCGGCTGGGTCATCGAGGGGTCGTCGCCCTCGTTGTGCCCGCGGCGTCGGTAGCAGACGATGTCGATGACGACGTCCTTGTTGAACTTCTGGCGGTACCGGAAGGCCAGGTCTGCTGCGCGGACGACGGCCTCGGGGTCGTCGCCGTTGACATGGAAGATCGGAGCCTGAACCGTCTTGGCGACATCCGTCGAGTACACCGAGGAGCGCGAGCTGCTCGGGGCCGTCGTGAAGCCGATCTGGTTGTTGACGATCACGTGGATCGTGCCGCCGGTCTTGTAGCCCTTGAGCTGGGAGAGCTGAAGGGTCTCGACGACGACGCCCTGGCCCGCGAAGGCAGCGTCGCCGTGGACGAGGATCGGGAGCACCGGGTAGGTGTTCGCCGGAGCGTCCAGCTGATCCAGCTTGGCCCGGGTGATGCCCTCAAGCACGGGGTCGACGACCTCGAGGTGGGAGGGGTTGGCCGCGAGGTAGATCTTCGTCTCGTTGCCGGAGTCCGAGGTGTAGGTGCCAGAGGAGCCGAGGTGGTACTTGACGTCTCCGGAGCCCTGGACGGAATTCGGATCCTGGCGGCCCTCGAACTCGCGGAAGACCTGTGCGTAGGTCTTGCCTGCGATGTTGGTCAGGGCGTTCAGGCGGCCGCGGTGGGCCATGCCGATCGTCACTTCGTCCATGCCGTCGTCCGCCGCGTGGGAGGCGAGAGCGTCGAGGAGAGGGATGAGGGACTCTCCGCCTTCGAGGGAGAAGCGCTTCTGGCCCACGAACTTCGTCTGGAGGAAGGTCTCGAAGGCCTCGGCGGCGTTGAGCTTGGAGAGAATGCGCAGCTGCTCTTCGCGGCTCGGCTTGGAGTACGGGTGCTCGAGCTCGTCCTGGAACCACTGGCGCTGCTCCGGGTCCTGCAGGTGCATGTACTCGAAGCCGGTCGTGCGGCAGTATGCGTCGCGCAGAACGCCCAGAATGGCGCGGAACTGGAGCATCGGCTTGCCGCCGAACCCGCCCGTGGGCCATTCGCGGTCCAGGTCCCAGAGCGTCAGACCGTGGGTCTGGACGTCCAGGTCCGAGTGGCGGCGCTGGACGTACTCGAGCGGGTTGACGTCCGCCATGAGGTGACCGCGCACTCGGTAGGCGTGGATGAGCTGCTGGATGCGGGCGACCTTGTTGATCTCGTCCTCGGGATCCACCTGGATGTCCGCGGACCAGCGCACGGGCTCGTAGGGGATGCGGAGGGCTTCGAAGATCTCGTCGTAGAAGCCGTCCTCGCCGAGGAGGTAGCCGTGGATGAGCTTGAGGAACTCGCCCGAGCCTGCACCCTGGATGACGCGGTGGTCATACGTGGAGGTGAGGGTGATGACCTTGGAGATGGCCAGGCGTGCCAGGGTCTTCTCCGAGGCGCCCTGGTACTCAGCCGGGTACTCCAGCGCGCCGGCGCCGATGATGGCGGCCTGGCCCTTGGAGAGGCGGGGCACGGAGTGAACCGTGCCGATGCCGCCCGGGTTGGTCAGGGAGATCGTCGTGCCGGCGTAGTCGTCCGCGCCGAGCTTGCCGTTGCGGCCGCGCTTGACGAGATCGTCGTATGCGTGCCAGAACTCGGCGAAGTTGAGGGTCTCGGCCTTCTTGATGTTCGGGACCACGAGGAGGCGGCTGCCGTCCGGGCGGGGGAGGTCGATCGCGAGGCCGAAGTTCACGTGCGGCGGCTGGACTGCCACGGGCTTTCCGTCGCGCACGTCGTAGGAGACGTTCATGGACGGCATGGCCTTGACGGCCTTGACGATTGCGAATCCGAGGAGGTGCGTGAAGGAGATCTTCCCGCCGCGGGCCCGCTTGAGGTGGTTGTTGATGACCACGCGGTTGTCGATGAGGAGCTTGGCCGGCACGGCGCGCACCGTCGTGGCGGTGGGCACGGTGAGGGAGGCGTCCATGTTCGTGGCGATGGCCTTGGCCGGCCCGCGCAGAACTGCGACCTTCTCCTCTTCCGTGGACTCGACCTTCTCGGACTTCGGAAGCTGCGCCGGAATGGGCTTGGGCGGCTCGGCCGGTCGGGATGCCTTCGTGGGCTCTGCGGGAGTGACGGCCGGAGCGTTCGCGGCGACGTCGGACGCACCGGTCTCCAGAGCTGAGCTCGTGGCGGCCGGGGCCGCGCTCGTGCCCTGCTCCTTGCGGGCGAGGGACTCCTCGGCCTGAGCGGCCTTGGCGCCCTCGGGGGTGTGCGCCTTGGCGGGGGCCAGGCTCTGAGCCTGCTTGGTCTCCTGCGGCGCTGCGTCCGAGGAGGACTCAGCGGCGCGG
>JAGLBH010000013.1:11145-11498 GCA_018260285.1 Arthrobacter sp.
GATCGACCACCACTTCTTGTCGACCGAGTTCTTGTCCTTCAAATACTGTTCAAACAGCTCGTCGACGAGCCACTCGTTGCCTCCGAACTCGTCGGGTAACCGGTGGCCATTATTGGTTGGCACTGTGTCTTCGCCTCTCCGTGGTGATGCTGTACATCTGGTGTGCCACACGCGTCTTTGCCATGGCACCACATTTCCCCAGTCTAGTGACATCCCCGGGCCTGTGGCGAACCCTTTCTGCGGTTTGGGCGAGAATCTTCCGCGTGTGGCTGAACCCGTCCGGAGTTTTCTATACTGGAAAGACTATGGATGACCCTGCGCTAATGTCGCGTCCCCCTCTTCCTCTCTCCATT
>JAGLBH010000013.1:11508-20759 GCA_018260285.1 Arthrobacter sp.
CCATTTCCTCCGCGCCTCGGGCGGTGCGCTCGTGAACGAGTGGCTCATGATCGGCATCGGCCTCGTCCTTGTGGCGGGGACCGGCTTCTTCGTCGCCGTCGAGTTCGCGCTCGTCGCCATGGACCAGGCAGCCGTCCGCCGGGCGATCGCTGCGGGGGACACGGCTGTCGAGCCTCTGCTGACGTGCCTGAAGTCCCTGTCCACGCAGCTGTCCAGCTGCCAGCTGGGCATCACGATCACCACCCTGCTCACGGGCTACTTCTTCGAGCCCGGGATGTCTGCGGTGCTCGGAGGCCTCATCGCCGGTCTGCCCCTCAGCGAGCCGGTGCTCCGGGCGATGAGCTTCGTCGTCTCCCTCACCGTGGCCACGGTCATCTCGATGATTCTCGGCGAGCTCGTCCCGAAGAACCTCTCGATCGCCCGCTCGTTCGAGGTGGGCAAGCGCCTGGCCCCCGCCCAGCTCGCCTTCACGGCGGTCTTCAAGCCCCTCATCCTCGTGATGAACGCCACGGCCAACCGGGCGCTGGGCGCCATGGGCATCGAGGCCAAGGAGGAGCTCTCAAGCGCCCGCACCCCGCAGGAGCTGCAGTCGATGGTCCGCCACTCGGCCGAGGCGGGCACGCTCGACGAGGAGACGGCCACCTTCATCTCTCGGACTCTGTCCTTCTCGGACAGGGTCGCCGCAGACGTCATGACACCGCGCGTGCGCCTTGAGACGATCGACCAGGACGCCACCCTCGAGGACGTCATCGCCACCGCGCGCCGCACCGGGTACTCCCGCTTCCCGATCATCGGGGACTCCGCCGACGAGGTCCTCGGCGTCGTCCACGTGAAAAAGGCCGTGCAGGTTCCCCGGGAGCGCCGCGCGGAGCTGCCCGCCATGGCCATCCGGCAGGATGTGGTCATCGTGCCCGAGACGGTCGAGCTGGACGAGCTGCTCACCCAGCTGCGCCAGTCCAATCTCCAGTTCGCGCTCGTTCAGGACGAGTACGGGGGAACCGCCGGCGCGCTGACGCTGGAGGACCTCGTCGAGGAGATCGTGGGCGAGGTGGCCGACGAGCACGACCGGATCAAGCCCGGCGTGCTCCAGTCCGTCCGCGGCGACTGGTATTTCCCCGGCATCATGCGGCCGGACGAGATCTCCGCCCAGATCCCCGTGCTCGCGATCCCCGTGGACGGCGCATACGAGACCGTCGGCGGGTTCATCATGAAGGAGCTCGGCCGCGTGCCCCAGGCCGGTGACCGCGTCGAGCTCGACGCGGGCGTCCTCACCGTCGAGCGCATGGACGGGCGTCGAGTCGACCGCGTCCGCTTCGAGCACATTCCCCAGAACGACGAGAACGACGACGACGGAGCGGCCGCATGAGTGACCTCGCAGGAATCATCTGGCTGGTTGTTCTGCTCGCCGGGAACGCGTTCTTCGTCGCGAGCGAGTTCGCGCTCATGTCCGCACGCCGATCCCAGATTGAGCCGCTGGCCCAGGCGGGCAGCCCCCGCGCCAAGACGACGCTCTACGCGATGGAGCACGTCTCCCTCATGCTCGCGTGCGCGCAGTTCGGCATCACCGTGTGCTCGCTGCTCATCCTCCTCGTGGCAGAGCCCTCGATCCACCACCTTCTGGCGGCCCCGCTGGGGCTCGTCGGCCTGCCGGAGTCGGCCTCTGGTCCCATCGCCCTCGTGGTCACGATCGTCATCGTCACGCTGCTCCACGTGATCGTCGGAGAGATGATCCCGAAGAACATCGCCGTCTCCGTGGCAGACCGGCTCGTCCTCTTCCTTGCCCCCGCCCTCGTGGCGATGGCTCGCGCCATCAACCCGATCATCTCGTTCCTCAACGTGACGTCCAACGGGATCCTCAGGGTGCTGGGCGTGGAGCCCAAGGACGAGGTCGCCTCCACCTTCACGAAGGAGGAGCTCGCCACGATCGTCGAGGAGAGCCGCACGGAGGGGCTCGTCGAGGACGATGCGGGCGTCATCACCTCAGCGCTCGAGTTCTCCGCGCTCAAGGCCTCGGCCGTCATGGTTCCCCTGAGCGAGCTGAGGACCGTGGAGGTCGGGTGCACGCCGCACGAGTTCGAGGCGGCGGTCCGCGAGACGGGCTTCTCGCGCTTCGCGGTCACCGAGGGGGGAGAGCTCACCGGCTACCTCCACCTCAAGGACATCATGGGCATCAGCGAGCTCCACTACGACTACCCGATCTCGGAGAACCGCATCCGCTCCATGGCCAACATCGGCCAGGACGATGAGATCGAGGACGCCTTGAGCCGCATGCAGAAGACGGGCGCCCACATGGCCCGCGTCCTCACAGAGGACCGCCAGACCGTGGGCGTCGTCTTCCTCGAGGACGTCATCGAGGAGCTCGTCGGCGAGATCCACGACGCCACCCAGGCGGGAGCCCGGCGCTCGCGCTGATCGCTCCGGCTTCGGCGAGGAGAGCCTCGGCGTTGCGCGGAAGGGCCATTGCCCGTAGGGTGATTATTGAAAATCATTCCTGATAATGAGCAGTTCACCTCGAAAGGCCCTCCGCATCTCCATGTCGCCCCTTGCTCCTCGCCGCCCGTTCACCCAGCCGACTGTCAGCCTCACGCCGGATGCCGCGGTGAGCCGCCGCCGTTTCGGCGGCCTCGTACTCGGCGGCGCGACGGGACTGGCACTCATGCTCACAGGGTGCGGCTCGGACCAGAAGGCCTCCGGGACGGGCGGCGCGGGCGGGGCGGGAAGGCCCGTCGTCGTCGCCTCCACGGAGGTGTACGGGGAGGTCGCCCGGAAGGTTGCGGGGGATCTCGCTGAGGTGACGGTCATCATTCCTGCGGCGCAGGACCCCCACTCGTACGAGAGCTCGGCGAAGGACAAGCTCGCGGTGGCGAAGGCGGACATCGTCCTGGTCAACGGCGGGGGCTACGACGCTTTCCTCTCGGATCTCGCCAAGGGATCAGGGAAGGAGGACGCCGTTCTCGACGCAGCGGCCCTCGCCACGCTCCCCGATCCGCACCCGGGGGAGCCGAACGAGCACATCTGGTACAGCCCCGCCGCCATGGCCACGGTCGCCCAGGCCGTGGAGAAGGCCCTGGCGAAGAAGGATCCGGGCCACGCCGCAGACTACGCCCGTGGGCGCCAGGCTTTCGAGGCGTCGCTCGCCAAGCTGACCCAGCGCGTGGCGACCCTCAAGAAGAGCGCCTCCGGGAAGTTCGCCCTCATGACGGAACCCGTGCCGGGCCACCTCTTCGCGGCACTCGGGCTCAAGGATGCCACCGACCCCCGGCTCCTCGCGGCGGTCGAGGAGGACGCGGACATCCCGCCCCTCGTCCTCTCTGAAACCCGTGCCCAGCTGCAGAAGAAGTCCGTGGCTCTCCTGGCAGACAACCCCCAGACGGCCTCGCCCCAGACGAAGCAGCTCGCGGATGCCGCCAAGGCGGCAGGGGTTCCTGTGGTCTCCCTCTCCGAGACGATGCCTGCCGGGCAGGACTACATCTCGTGGATGAGCAGCAACCTGGACAGCGTGGAGAAGGCCCTGTCTCATGCCGGATAGCAGCGCATCCCCGACCGAGGCGCCCGTTCTCGAGGTGGAGGAGGCGGGCCTCTCCTTCGGACCCCGGAGTCTCTGGACTGGTCTTAACCTCACCGTGCAGCCGGGCGAATTCATCGCCGTGCTCGGCGCCAACGGAACGGGCAAGACCTCCCTCCTGCGCGCCATCCTGGGGCTGCAGCCCCTCACCGCCGGCGCTGTGCGCGTCTGCGGAGAGCCGGCCACGCGGGGCAACCGCCGGATCGGCTACATTCCCCAGCAGCGTCTGTTCCCCCCGGAGACCCCCCTGCGGGGCAGGGATCTCGTGGGCCTTGGCGTGGACGGCCACCGCTTCGGCCTCGCCCTGAGCGGCAGGGCGCGACGGCGCCGCGTGGATGAGCTGCTGGAGCAGGTTGGCGCTTCAGCCTGTGCGGACAAGCCCCTGGGCCTGCTCTCCGGCGGGGAGCAGCAGCGCCTGCGGGCCGCCCAGGCCCTGGCGTCCGATCCCTCGCTTCTCCTGTGCGATGAGCCGCTGCTCAGCCTCGACATGGCCCACCAGCAGGCGGTCAGCGCCCTCATCAACGAGCAGACTGAGCGGGGCTGCGCCGTCGTCTTCGTGACGCACGAGATCAACCCGATCATCGAGCATGTGGACCGTGTGCTCTACCTCGCGGAGGGGGCCTTCACGATCGGCGCGCCGGACGAGGTGCTCCGCAGCGAGGTGCTCACCCGCCTCTACGGAAGCCCGGTGGACGTGGTCCGCGTGGGCCAGCGCATTATCGTGGCCGGGGCGCACGACGCGCCGCACCATGTGGAAGAAGGCCGCCTGTGAGTCTCAGTGACGTGATCTCCTTCGAGAACTACGGGGAGCTCCTCGCCCTCCTCTGGCCGTCGGTCGTGGCAGGGGCCGTCCTCGGCGTCGTCGGGGGCGTCGTGGGCGTCTTCGTCGTCGCCCGGAACCTCTCGTTCGCGGTCCACGGAATTGCGGAGCTCTCCTTCGCCGGCGCCGCCTTCGCCCTGCTCATGGGGATCGACGTGGTCACGGGGTCTCTCGCGGGGTCTGTCCTGGCGGCCCTGCTCATTGGGGCGATGGGCGTGCGCGCCCACGAGAGGAATTCCGTCATCGGGGTGCTCATGCCGTTCGGCCTGGGCCTCGGCATTCTCTTCCTCTCGCTCTACAAGGGGCGCAGCGGCAACAAGTTCAGCCTGCTCACGGGGCAGATCGTCTCCGTGGACGCGGCTCAGCTGACGGCCATGGTTCTGGGCGCCGCGGCCGTGCTCACGGCGCTGGCACTCATGTGGCGGCCGCTCATGTTCGCCTCGACGGATCCGGATGTGGCCGCAGCCCGGGGTGTGCCCGTGCGGGCACTCTCGATGGCGTTCATGCTCGTGCTGGGGGTGGCCGTGGCTCTCTCCATCCATGTGGTCGGTGCGCTGCTCGTGCTGGCCCTGCTGGTCACGCCCGCCGCAGCCGCGTCGCTCGTGGCCAGCCGGCCGGCCGTCGTCGTGCTCCTGTCCGTGGCCTTCGCGCTCGCGAGCGTCGTCGGGGGAATGCTTCTGGCCTTGGGGTCGTCGGTGCCGATCAGCCCCTTCGTCACGACGATCTCGTTCGCGATCTACCTCGTGTGCCGACTCGTCAGGAAGCGTTAGCGGAGCAGTCCTCGCATGTGCCGAAGATCTCCATGGTGTGCCGCACGCGGGTGAACCCGTGGGCACGGGCGGATTCCTCGACGAGCCGCTCCACTTCGGGGGTCTGGATCTCCACAGCCTTGCCGCAGGACTCGCACACGAGGTGATGGTGGTGGTCTGCCGTTGCGCACGCCCGGTAGACGGCCTCCCCGTCGGCCCGGCGGATCGAGTCGGCTCGGCCCTCGTCCGTGAGCTGCGTGAGCACGCGGTACACCGTGGCCAGGGAGATCTTCGTGCCATCGTCCGTGAGCTGACGGTGCAGGTCCTGCGCCGAGATGAAGTCGGGGAGCGCCCCGAGCGCCGCCGAAACCGCCAGCTGCTGCCGCGTTGTCCTCTGCCCCGTGTTGACTGCCATGCGATCCAGCCTAGCGAACCCGCGCCGCTCGAGGCGCGAGACCTCAGCCGAGGTGGGGGTAGCGATCCGCCGAGTCGCAGGCCAGGGTTGCGATGACCCCGGTCTGCCCCGCGGCCCTCATGCGGTCGGCGAGCCGCAGCACTCCCGCGTAGTTGGTCCCGGTGGAGGGACCGGCCTCGATTCCGAACTGGCTGGCCACCTCCGCGCGGCGCTCCATGGACTCGGCATCCGGGATGCGGAACATCTCGTCGACGACGGTGGGCACGAAGCTCGGCTCCACCCGGGCCCGGCCGATGCCCTCGATGCGGGAGGGGCGGATGCTGCGGGCGTCGTCGTCGATCTCCCGCCCGTGAAGCGCCGCCCACGCGGGGTAGAAGGCCGAGCCCTCCGGGTCGACGACGGCGAGCCGGCTCCGCGAGCCGCAGTAGCGAATGTGGCGCCCGATCGTCGCGCTCGTTCCGCCCGTGCCCGCCCCCACGACGATCCAGTCGGGGCAGTCCCCGGTCCTCTCGCGCGCCTGGCTCAGGAGCTCCTCGGCGAGGTTGTGGTTGGATCGCCAGTCGGTGGCGCGTTCAGCGTTGGTGAACTGGTCGATGTAGTAGCCGCCCTGCTCCTCCGCGAGCCTGGCCGAGACGGCGTAGACGCTTGTGGCGTCCTCGACGAGCTCGCAGCGGGCCCCGAGGGACTCGACGAGGCGGACCTTCTCAGGACTCGTGGACTGGGCCATGACGGCGACGAAGTCCAGGCCGAGCTCCCGGCAGTAGTAGGCCTCGGAGATGGCGGTGGAGCCGGACGAGGCCTCGATGATGGGCGTGTTCCGGGTGATGCGCCCGTTGACGAGGCCGTTGATGAGGAGGGAGCGGGCCAGCCGGTGCTTGAGGCTGCCCGTGGGGTGAGCGGACTCGTCCTTGACGAGCAGGTCGATGCCGGGGTGGTCCGGCAGGGAGAAGCGGTGCATGGGGGTGGCCTCTGCGGTGTCCGCATCTCTGCGGAGGTAGGCCAGAGCCTCCCGGACGAACGCCCGGTCGTCCGGGCAAGTGCCTGCCGAGCCGCTGTCTGCTGCCTTCTCATCCGTGGTCATTCACCCATTTTTTCACGCCCGGTCCCTCCGCTGCGCGCACGGTGCTGTGATTCAGCGGCACAGTGCCATGATGGGGTACATGACTCCTCGCATCACCAGACTTCCCGTGACCGCTCTCGACGCCCTTGAGACCCTCCAGACAGGACCCCGAGAGGTCCGCGCCGTGGGCGGCGTGGCGGTCGACAAGCCCCTCGAGCGCCTGACGATCCAGCGCCGCGAGCCTGATGAGCACGACGTCGAGATCGCCATCGAGTTCTGCGGCCTCTGCCACTCGGACGTCCACTCCGTCCGGGGCGAGTGGCGCGAGGTCGAGTACCCCTACGTGCCCGGGCACGAGATCGTGGGCCGCGTGACCCGCGTGGGCTCCGCCGTCACGAAGCACGCCGTGGGTGACCGCGTGGGCATCGGCTGCCTCGTGGACTCCTGCCGCACGTGCGAGGGCTGCACCGCAGGCCTCGAGCAGTTCTGCACCGGCAGCGAGCTCGGCGGGGGCGTGGGCACCTACGGCGCCGTCGACTACCGCCACCACGGCGAGCAGACCCAGGGCGGCTACTCCGAGTCCATCGTCGCCAACGAGGGCTACGTCCTCCGCATCCCCGAGAGCCTCGACCCCGCAGCCGCCGCGCCCCTCCTCTGCGCCGGCATCACGACGTACTCGCCCCTGCGCCACGCCGGCGTCGGCGAGGGCACTCGCGTGGGCGTCGTCGGACTCGGCGGCCTCGGGCACATGGCGGTCAAGATCGCCAAGGCCATGGGCGCGCAGGTCACCGTCTTCTCGCGCTCCGAGGCGAAGAAGGACGACGCCGGGGCCCTGGGCGCTGACCGCTACGTCACCACGAGCGACGCAGAGCAGATGCAGGCGGCCTCCCGCAGCCTCGACGTCATCATCGACACGGTGGCGGCCCCGCACGACCTCAACGAGTACCTCGCGACCCTCGACCTCGACGGCCGCCTCGTCCAGGTGGGCCTGCCGAGCGAGGCCATGCCCCCGGTGGACGTGCGCAACCTCATCTTCAAGCGCGTCTCCTACACGGGGTCGCTCATCGGCGGCATCGCCGAGACCCAGGAGATGCTGGACTTCTGCGCCGAGCACGGCATCACCGCGGACATCGAGGTCATCTCGGCAGACGAGGTCAACGAGGCCTACGATCGTATGGTGGCCGGTGACGTGAAATACCGGTTCGTCTTGGACAACTCGACCCTCGGCGAGGGCTCAGAGCCGAAGGAGGCTTCTGCATGAGCAGCATTTTCACCAAGATCATCAACCGGGAGATCCCGGGACGGTTCGTCTACGAGGACGAGCTCGTCGTGGCGTTCCTCGACATCTCCCCGCAGACGCCGGGGCATGTTCTCGTCGTGCCCCGCGAGGAGACGGACAAGTGGACGGATCTGAGCCAGGAGATCACCGCTCGTCTCTTCCATGTGGCGCAGCGCATCGGCCAGGCGCAGATCGAGGCCTTCAAGGCTGAGCGGGCCGGCGTCATGGTCGTGGGCTTCGACGTGCCGCACACCCACGTCCACGTCTTTCCGGCGAACAGCGTCGAGGACTTCACCATGCGGGGGTTCAGCCCCGAGAGCGATGAGGCCCTCGACGCGGCCCACGCGAAGCTCACGGCCGCCCTCACGGAGCTCTAGCCCCCGCTAGAACCCCTTGAGCGCCTGCCGGATGCGCTTCTCGGAGACCGTGTACGCGGTCTTGAGGGGCTGCGCGAAGAGGCTCACGCGCAGCTCCTCGATCATCCAGCGCACCTGGCCCAGGCGCTGCGGGACAGGCTTGGTCTTCGGCACGCGGGCCACGGCGGCGTCGTACTCGTCCTCGAGCGCCTGGACGAGGGCCATCGAGACCGCGTCCTTGCCGATGTTCAGCGGTGCCTTCTCCCAGCGGATCGTCGCGGCGTGGAGGTAGCGCGGCAGGTGCTGGAGCTGCTCGTAGCCGGTCGCGGCCACGAACCCCGGGTACACGAGCTGCTCCACCTGGCACTGGAGGTCTGCGGCCAGGGCGGCCAGAGCCGGCGTCGGGCTCTTGAGGGCCACGGTGAGGCTGAGCGCCCGGGCGAGCGTCTGCTCCACGACCGACGTGACGGTGAAGACCGTGTCGATGAGGTCTGCGCGGAGGGCGTCGAAGGTCGCGTCGAACGCGGCCTTGGTGCGCGGCAGCGCGTCCATCTTCCGGGTGAGGAGCTTGTCGACGGCGGCCTGGGTGCAGTCGTCCACAAGGCTTGCAACGGAGCCGTGCGGGTTCTGGCTGAACGTCAGCCGCTCCCGGTTGCTCAAGTGGTCCACGACGTACCGCTGCGGCGACGGCAGCGTCAGCACGAGCAGCCGGATGAGCCCCTGACGGTGAGCCGCGTCCGCCTCAGACTTCTCGGAGAAGATGCGCACGCCCGCGGTGTTCCCGCCGCCGAGAAGCCGCTCGTCCACCAGGGCCGGGTAGCCCGTGATCGCGTGTCCGGCGACCTCGCCGCCGACCTTCTCCGGCAGCTCCGCGAGATCCGCGGGCCAGCAGATCCCAGAAGGACGGTCATGGCAGAGATCGCATTCATCGGCCTCGGCAATATGGGCGGCCCCATGGCAGTCAACCTTGCTGCCGCAGGCCACACCGTCAGAGGGTTCGACCTCTC